>WJMF01000141.1 GCA_014728085.1 Candidatus Zhuqueibacterota bacterium | reverse complement strand
GATAAAAACGGCAGAATCTATATTCCGCACTCACCGCGGGGTTTGATTTCAATCATGGACCGGAGCGGCAGAGTGCTGGAATATCTCAAGGGAGGCAAACCGCCTTTAAGAACACCCAGAACCGTTGGTATTTCACCGTCCCGTGACAGCATTTATGTCCTGGAGGCTGCCGGTTACGGCCCGATTAAACTTTATGTCTGGACAAAAAGCCGTTAGGTTTGGCTTTTTCGCACCAGCAGCAGTGAACAGGGCAGCTCCATAAGCGCCAGCTCCAGGTCATGCGGAAAAAGCCGCTCCAGTATACCCATTCTGTTTTTCTGCGTCGGCACGACGAACAAATTGGCTTTAATTTCACGGCTAAAATCAAGGGTTACCGAGCGGGTCTTGTCATACAGGCACCGCTTGGTTACCGACAACCCGCCCAGCTCAAATGTTTTAAGATAATTGTTTAGCCGCTTGTCTTCCTGATTATAAATGGATTTTATCTTTTGGGCTTCATTGGGGATTTGATTTTTCCCTTCCCATTCGGGTATCTGAAACGTATGGGTTAGATACAACTCGCTGTTTTGAGCATGGCGGGCGATTTTGGCGGAAACATCGACCGCCATTTCGGCTTCGGGATTTTCATAGTCCACAACGCAATGAATTTTATGCAGGGGTTCGGGTTTGACCCGGGGATCAGAAAAAAGCATCACCGAACAGGGGGCATTACGGGCCAGATTTCGCGCTATGGATCCGAAATAATATTTAAACAATCCTTCTTTTTTAAGAGCTCCGGCAACGATGAGATCAGCTCTATATTCCCTGGCAACCTCAAGCAGCACATCATTCGGCTGTCCGGATCGGATTACAAAAATGGGAGGGTGTTCCTTGAAATTGGATTTTTCAATGGCTTGTTCCAGTTTGGAGCGGGTTGACAGGTTGTCCTCCCCCACATGCGTGATGATCGGAGCTGTGCCGAGAATTTTCAGCAAGCGGTGGGCTTCATTCAGCACGGCCCCGAGTCGCGGCGAAAAGGCCACCGCCACCACAGCGCGTTTGTAAACAGGTTCATAAATGTCGATAAAGGGCTGATCCAAAAAACTCTCCTTGTACTGCTCTATTCGTTTCGGGAATCCGTCAGGTCATTGTTTCTGTTTTCCAGTTCCCGGGTAAATTTTCTGTATAGCAGAAAAGCAACGGCAAAAGAGATGATGAATATGGCTGCGGGAATAATATATCCTAAAATCGGATGCCCTATTCGGGTCGGTTCGATGACAAGATGGAACATAAGTTCAGTTGTGCTCCGGTTTAATTCAGCTGTTATTTCTTTTTATGTTTTTTATAGTAAATCCAGGCAAAAATCAAACCCGCGAGAGAAAAGAGATAGGAAATGGTCATTCCGATAACGACATAGAATCCTTTATCCATTATTCCGGTTCCTCCCAGCGTTGGATGTGCTCCAGGTCCTCGAGGTATTGTTTTTGCTTTTTCTCATATTCAGTGCTTATGGTTTTTATCTTGGGATCGATCACCCAAAACATGATCACGGTCATGATAATTCCCAGGATGAGAAAAACAAACCCTAGTGTCAGTAAAAAGACAGACATTGCCAGACCGATGGTCAGAAAAATATAACTCAGAGGCGACAGAACAATGGCAATCCAGTCTTCGCGCGTCCATTCTTCCGCTTCATGAGGCTCCCACGATCTTTTAATGAAGCTCATCTTTCTACTCCTCTTTGATTTGTTTTTCAGCGACCATTACGATCTTGTCGCGCGCCTGCAGCAGGCCGCGCCGTTCGGCTTCCCGTTTGACCGGCCCCCAGAATCCGATGGGACGGGTTTGTACATAAACCTTGACCAGTTTGTCCATATCATCCGGTTTTGTCAGAAAGGTTATCGGGATATAAACAGCGGCAACAAGCAAAATCAGCAGCCAGAATTGTATATAATCCGGAAAATCCGGAATAATGCCGAAGGAAGGCAAAATCCACACCACCAGCCAACAGACGCCAAGATTGGCGATCCATGCAGAGAGATACCCCCAGGCATTAAACCGCCACCAGATCACCTGCAGGATATTCGGCAGCCAGGTGCCGGCGACCATCAGCCAGAGAGCGAAAAAGAGCCATTCAACAATGTCCTTGCCGATCATGATTCCAAAGAAAAAGGAACCGACAAGAACGACCAGGGTCATCAGACGCCCAACCCACACTACTTTTTTTTCCGTGGCTTTGGGGTTGATATAATGGTGATAGAGATCCCGGGTGGCATACATGGATCCGAGATTCAGGATGCTGCCTATGGAGGAAATGTGAATAGCCAGTATTGCGGCGAAAAAAAAGCCGACCATACCGACGGGAAAATAATCGAATCCAACCTTGAACCAGGCCAGTTGTGCTTGTTCCGCCGAGAGTTCGCCGCGAGTGATGACAAAGATAGCGAGCACCGCCAGGGCCCAGACCGCATTTCGAAACAGAACGGCTGCGGTGCCCCACCAGATGCTATAGGAGGCATCGCGAACGTTTTTGGCGGATTGAATACGCTGCGCTTCCACGAACCAATCGAAATGGGTTGCCATACCAAAACCGCCCAAAAAGGGAACGATGATCATGGTAATCAGCCACAGTAATGGATAGTCACCGTCGACAAAACCGCTGGTTCGGAACGGATTGAGCATTTCCGATTGTCCCATTTCCCTGAGCGCTTCGACGATCTGGGTCGGGCCGCCCACTGCCATTGCCGCCCAGACAGAGACCAGGATAATGACGATGAACATGGTAATGCCTTGCTGTACATCTGCGATGATGACGCCCCAATATCCGGCAGCGATGACATAGGCGCAGCAGAGGGTGGAAAAAATAACCAATCCGTACCACAGAGGCCAGTTAAAAAGATATTCGCAAACATTTCCCATCGCGATCCCGACCCAGCCGGCGACGAACATACTGAGGGCAACCTGCCAGCCGGCCATCCAGCCGCGCAACAATTCCGCCCCGAGACCGCTAAAGCGAAGGGTTTGCCATTCCGCCTGTGTTCCGGCGAGCGAACGCCGGAAAATTCGCGTCGACACCCAGGCGCTGATGGCACACCACCCTGCAAACAGCGAATACCAGACACCGTATAATCCTTTGGAATAAACCAGACCGGAAAACCACATGGGCGTATCGGTTGCCGTATGGGTGGCAAAGTTCGATGTCCCGGGGATCCACCACGGCAATCCGCGTCCGGCGAGAAAAAAATCAGCACCGGATCGCTTGCCCAGCCGGTAAAAAACCGCACCGCATCCAATCATCAGAATCAAATAAGCAACCGTCCAAAAATAATCAAGCGGAGCAAACTCTACCATTATCAACCTCGGAACTTTTAAATTCTGTATGCAAACCGGCTAACCCGTCGCTGTTGCGTTTAAAATCCCTGTATAAATGCACAACACCAAAGACGCTGGATCATTAAACACATAATGTAAAAATTTGTGATAAATATCAAAAGAATTTTTTGTTTATTCGTTATTGTCGGCGGAAACATTTTCCGTCGATTGTCTCAATCTGCCGGCGTGGCTGCAGAATTCGTCTACACTCATTTGTTTCATATAGACCAATCCATGACAAGCCCGCATGCGGGGATGATCGCTTTCGTTAAAATATTCCCTGCCCAGACAGGTTTTTACCTGCTGATATTGCGCCACCAGAATCTGTTCGGAGAGGCGTGAAAAGGGACCATCCAGTTCATAACTGGGAAACGAAGCTGCCCGCTGGGATCCGAAGCATTTGTCGAACGCTTTCTCCAGAGACGCCATTGAATTCAGGGATACCGGGACCATGATATTTGCTTCGGACGGATGGAATCGGAACCAGACATTTCTGTATCCCCATATTTTTATATCTCGGTTACCACTCTCCTGCTGATAAATTTCGACGGCCCGCGCCATGGTCTGCAGCACTTTATAATGCGTACTGGGGCCACTTCCTTCAGGATCGAACGCCAGGGTGATAATGGTCGGCTTTATCCGGCGCATGATGGCCAAAACCGGCTCGACGTCGCGCTGTTTATCGATGATATCGCCGAACAACCCCCCGCCATAAAATCCCAGACGAAGGTGGTTGACATTCCGGCAGTTAAATCCGAGGAATCCCCACAACAAATCCGCTTCCCATTCCCGCATCATTCCCTTAAGCTGTTGAATATAAGGCAAATCCTTTTTACCGGGATATTGCGTCTGAAAATAGAGGATCATCTCCTTTACCCGGTTTTTAAGCTGAAAAAGATTGTCCTCTTCAAAGATAGAAATCAAATTTCGCAGCATGCGTCTTGCTTCTCCCTTGTTCCGCATACTGCGGCTGTGAGCGGCAACGCCGTCGAGATACTGGTACATATCGCGATTGCGGCCGATTTCATTATCGCTCTCGAAATATCCTTCGGCCATCAGCTCTTTAAATTGCGGCGTATCCAGGTGATTGAGCAGATTTTCCAGCACGTCACAGGCGTAGCTATTGGTGACGGCATTAAAGCCGCTGGTCATATAATTAAAATAATTCAGATTTCGCGGAGAACGCACCAGGTGGATGATATAAGCCCAGTAGCCGAGCATAATATCATCATGATGCGGTGCCGTATGCATAAAGACCTGATCTTCAAGCGGAGCGAGACCAATATCCATTTTTTCAATCAGGCTTTTGCGCACCATTTCCAGGATTTCTTCGCGTTTTTTGCCGGTTTTGGTCATCACCCATTTTGAAGAACGAACGCTGAGAATATCCGAACGGTCGAGTTTGTGCAGGCGCTTGTTTTTTTCCAGCGCCAGGTCGATCATGATTCTCTCTTTTTCCTCATCCGGCAGTGGATCCATTTGGCTGACATCCTCATAGCGACGTTCGACCAGACATGAAGCCGCCCCCCGTGTCAGATAAAAACGGGCGTTGCGAAGTTTTTGCAAACTGGACGCCGGATATTCGTTGCCGGGAGGACTCTGGATGGAATCTTTGATCACATCCGCAAAGGATTCTCCTGCCGCCATCACGATAGCCGTACAATCGCGGTTAAAGGTCATGGTGGCAAGGCCTATAATCATCACCAGGCGGTTCTTGGCAACTTCTACGCCCCCCAAATCAGTGGCAGCCATGGATTGGGTTTCATAATTGGTTTCCGTCAGTCGTGTTGTTGAATAATGATCCGTGCCGCGCACATTGGAACAGATATGGCCATCCGGTCCGATATCGCTGAGCAGAAAACCAATACCGCCCAGCTCCCGCACCCGGCTTTCATAGTCCGTGCAGTATTGATCGACTTTTTGAATGACCTGTTTCTGTAACCTCTCTTCGCTGTTCCTGCCATGCCGGACCCGCAGTGATAAATCAACAATATTGTCTTTAAAGATATCATCGGGTACCCTGTTATCGGGCATTCCCACTGTCCAGGCATCCATCAACAATGCTTTTTTTGCATCGATACCGAATCCGCGAAAGTAATATTTCTGAATGAAATAGCGGGCACTATTGGTTTGAGTCGGATTGATCGGATAATACTCTTGAGACTGAATAAAAACAAGCGAACGCATATCCGGTTTTTGGCTGGTATCGAACCCAAAAGCCTTCAGTTCGTCCTTTACCTGCCTGGTCTGCCAGTTTTGCAGATAATAGCTGACATATTTGATAAAATGTTCGGCTGACTTGCCGGTCGGCAATGAAACCGTACCGCCGGGATTGTTCATGATCCATTCGAGAAAACGAAGCGCAACCGTTTTTCCCAAACCCGGATAATTGGCGACTTCGATCACCCCGATTTTTTCGGTTGGTTTGTAGATCAGCTTTCTGCCGCTTGCAGATAAACACAACGCTTCGACTTGCGATTGTACCGCACTTTTTTTCGTACTCATGGTTGGGTTCCCTAAGATTGACAAAACACCCCGGCTTTGCCTGCCCGGCAGGCGAAGAGAGATGAAAAAATTCCGTTACAGCTGTTTGGTTATTCAATTTTCAACCGCACCGGCGAATACGAGGCCGGGCGGCAACGAAAGATCGATAACTGCAATAATTTAGCAATATTTCGCACTTTGCCAAATGCTTTATAGACGAAATCGTATTTTTTTCAAGAGAAAAAACAAAAAGCCACCAGCCGTCAAGAGCCCCGGAATCAGGATTGTCCGTGAAATGCCGTAGAGGGGAATCAAAAAGGTACTGACCACAAGCGCGCCCGCGGAAGCACCGATGAGATCGGCGGCATAGATCGAACCCGGCTGACGGTGTTTACGCAACAGCGTGTATTGATGACACAAGAGCGGAAAAAAGGCCCCCAGCAAGGCACCGACCAGGGTTATCAGTAAATAATAAAGCATAACAGAGGGGTACTGCAGAAATATTGTCAACAAGGGTTTCAAAAAACAGATCAGTATCAGCAACAGAAAGAGCAACAACAAGAAAAGCCCCTCAAACCATAAAAGTCTGTTGGCAAACAGACTTCCCAGCGCCAGCCCTGCCATATAAGCGGCGATGGCCATGCCAACATTGTGATAGAGGGCTCCAAAACTGATCTGAAAGGAAATGATCAAAATAACGTTCAGGCCGATACTTGTAAATCCCAGTAATATAGTATTGAGAAAAATTCCAGCAGCCCATACTTTACGATTCCGATGGTAAAGCAGGCTTGACAAAACCCACAACAGCAAAAAGCCCAGGATCACCCACAAAATCGATGAGAACTGCACTTTGAACAAGCTTCCGAGCGTATCCCGAGTCCGGATGATCTTGTACCACAGAACGAGATCGAAAAAGTAGGAAATCGGCTGGAAATCCCGGTTTATCCGGTAAGGTGCGGCTGAAATCTCGTCAACGACATATTGCAATCGTTCCGGCAAAAAATACTGAAAAAAGAGCTGGGGGAAAAAATAATCATAAGAAAGACCAAGGGCACGATAGCGATCTTCCAGGCTGTCGAGGTCAGTGGTCAGACTGAGCGGCGATTCACTGGCAAAGTAATGCGCGGAAACGCCGGGACAGACAAGAATATAATCGTACACAAGCCGCAGGCTATGATAGAGCGAGGCGTTTAGCTGTAGCAATTCAGGACCGAGATAATCCGCAGAAGAGGGGAAATTACAGATCGCCAGAACACCGCCGGGTTTCAGGCGGTTGCGGGCCAGACGGAAAAACTCGATAGTATAGTATCGGTTTTGCAGCGCCGACATGGGTGAGCCGACATTAACCGCAATAATGTCAAAGGTTTTTGTACTGCTGCGCAGGTGGTTTCTGGCATCGGCGAACAATACGGATAAATCGGATTGCTGCCATTGTTGTCGCAGCGAATCGTTGAGATGATCCTGCACCAGATCAAAGGCAATCTTGTCCCGTTCAAAGTAATCAACTTTCAGGTTTTCAGCCTTTGCGAGTTCCGTCGCCAGTCCACCGAGGCCACCTCCGACAAGACAGAGATCCCGGGGAGAGGGACTTTGCGTGAGAATGATGGCAGCGAGAGCCTGATTATCGATGGGTTCGTGCAATGCGGTTTGTTTAATGCCATTGTTGTAGAGCACTTTTTCTCCCGCCCAGCGAACAATGGAAAGCTGACCATAATGAGATTGTCGCTGTTCAACAGGGGTCATTTCAGCACCCAGAGATTCCCAGTATTGCCTTTGCAGGTATGATTGCAGGGGAAACCATTTAAAAGCAAGAATAATAAGCAGGGCCAATAGTGCGGCAACAGCCGGATAGCGTCCGGGCCTGATGACAAATAGTAAAACCGTACCAAAGAGATAGAGCATCAGCATCAGGACAAGCGGTGTAAAGCGGGTGAGGAGAATAAAAGTGAGCAACAAACTGGCCACGACGCTGCCGGCGGCTTCCCATCCATAAACAAAAGCCGAGGGATCACCGCTGATGCGCGGCAGAGCTGCGGACTGTGCAGCCAGACGGGAATAGAGCAGTCCCATAAAAAAACAGGGCAAAGCCAGGAGCACAAAAGAGAACAGAGTCAATCCGGTGATCGAGATGAACTCGCCATAGGGGACATTCAGTATATAGCGAACGAATTTCAATACAATGAGATCGATAATCACGAGGGCAACGATGATCGTAAAGTAAAAATGAAACGACCGTTTGTGTAATGGCTGAAGATAATGGCCAAGCAGACTACCGGCAGCCGTCCAGAACATCCAGCCGGCAAGCAAAATACCATAACAGAGTTCATTGCCGTAAAAAATATTAAAAAATTCACGAATAAAGAGGATTTGAATGGTTATTGTAATGACGCCTAAAAACAGGGCGAAGAGGCGATTATTGGTTGTAGTCATTTGACCGTTTTTTGATATAGATCAATTTTTGTTATATGAGAATTTAGTAAATCATAAAGAGAAAGCAAAGCACAAGTGAGACATTGGAGTAACAAATTTGCAATTGTGAGGCAATGGTTGTCGGGATCGGCTGAAACAAACATAACAAGTCATTGAAAATACAGGACCATATTTACGGCTTTGTTTGTCTTTTTTGGTACAAATCTTGCTGAAATTATAATAGATAAAACGTTACCATTCAAGGGAGGTGCATTATGGGGAAACTGTTTTTGCGGGGATGTTTTATCGTTTTATTCTTGCTGGTGAGCGTGCTGCAGGCTCGCGAAAGTAAAAAATCCGGGAATGTGAATCAGGATACATTATCGCAATCGACACTGACGATCGAGCAACTTTACCCTGATCCATTCACCTCAAAATTGGTATTGAGCTATTCGCTTGTTAAATCCGATCAGGTGACCATCGAAATACACGATCTCAAGCGCCGTCTTGATACGCTTTTCAAGGGGTACAAAGATCCCGGTAATCACCAGATTGAATGGAATAACAACAATATTAAAAGCGGGGTTTATTATTGTCATTTTCGCGTCGGCTCCAACCATGCGGTTCATCCAATAGTGATCATGAAATAATAAACCTATTCATCGTCGTCGTCAGTGTCATTGTAGTCGTCATCGTCATCGTCATCGAGAGGCGCATTTTCAGCTCTGCCGGCTCTGCCGGCGACTCGCTCATACTCGCCGAAAATTTCTCTCTCGAGTTGAGCGCGAAAATCTTTACAAATGGGGTGTGCGATGTCTCTCGTCGATCCATCATCTGACTTGCGAGAGGGCATACAAAGAATCAATCCATCTTTGCTTTGAATAACTTTTAATCCTTTAACGGCGAAAATATTGTCAAAGGTCACATTTACAAATGCTTTCAGTTTCCTTTCCGGTCTCAAACGGATGCTAATCTCGGTAATTTCCATGTCTTACCCCTTACTCTTTTGTGGTTGCGACTGCGCAGAAAAGCCCCTTCCTGTTTGCGCCTTCCTGCCAAGCCATAGGGTTTTTTTTGCCAAAATCATTTGCATCAAATGCTGTGTTAAAAGAGATAACAAAGAATGCCTGAACGGGCAAACAAAACAGTTTTTACGCTTATCCTTTCAGGCATCCAAACGACCTCAGAATCTAAATGTTATATACATACATTAATGTAAAATCGCGAACAAAATTTTCATTTTTTTTTAGAATTCATTCTCGTTGTATTTTTCTTTTTTGAGAAATTCTTCATTTGCAAATTTGAGCCGTTTTTGGGCTAGTAATGATTTCCTGATGGATTTTTCACCATAAACCAGCAACAAAAAAGCGTATTTAATTCAATATTTTCTAATTGATTACAGTCAACATCTATTTTTTGGTCCTTTTTCGCAAACAGGCCTGAATATAAAGGAAAACATTGATTTTAAAAACCGTTTTGTTTATGTTTTACACTGCTGAGCAGCAATGTAGCGCTGTTTTGTCTAACATATTGTTTTTTCTATAGCGGAGAAAATGTGTTTTTGTTCAAAACCGGATTTTTTTTAGTATATATGCTTATTATCGCCATCGCGGCGCCGGCAAAAGAATTTATTGTCATCACCACTGCGGACGAGGGTCAGGGATCTTTTCCCTGGGCCCTGGAACAGAGCAATAATAGTACCGGTGAGGATACGGTAATATTCGCAATACCCTATTCAGATCCCGGTTTTGATAGTCATTCGGGTATATGGACGATACTGCCGGAAAAACCGTTGCCATCACTGCAGGACGATGGTACCTTTATCGACGCTCTTTCCCAGGCCCGAACAATCGGAGAGAGCAATGCGGATGGGTTGTTGATCTGCATCAACGGCGAGAAACTGCCTACTTCGACGCCCTGCTTTGAAATCCTTTCCGCCTATAACCATATACTGGGGTTTTGCATCTTTTCCTTTCAACAGCATTCAATCCACATCACCGGCTCTGGAGCGCATCACAACCGCATCTCGGGATGTTTTCTCGGTGTCGGGGAAGACGCTCTGCGTGCAAAGGGAAAGAGCGTTAACGGCATTGTCCTGAATAACGGTACTCATAACAACATCATCGGCGGTGCCCACGCGCTGTATCGAAATGTTCTCTGTGCTTTTGAATCCTATGCTATTCGAATGGAAAATACGCGCGCAAATAAAATACTGGGAAATTACATCGGCATCAATGCTTTGGGCAATGCGCTGGGGAATGGCTCTCTGCAGACGGGACGAACCAACCGGTTCCACGGTGGTGGCGTACACCTGGGAGAAAATAGCCACAATAATTCTATCGGTTCAAAGCAAGCCGGCAGCGGTAATGTGATATCCGGAAATTATGGAGACGCTGTTGTTATCGAATCCGCCAAAGCCGATAGCAACCGTATACAAGGCAATATCATCGGACTCGACATTCACGCAAATCAAGTGATTGCAAATCACGGCAACGGGGTGGTTATTCGCAAGCCGCAGAATTCATCATCAGGCCCTGCTTTTAACACCATTGGTGGGAGCGGCGAAACAACGGCCAATATAATTGCCGGCAATTATGAAAATGGAATTCTCATCGAAAACGGCGGAAGCGATAACCGGATCGAGGGCAACCTGATCGGGATTGGCAGGGGCACCCCGGGCGGTCTGGGCAACAAACGTTATGGCATTTACCTGAGAGCTGCTGAGGATGAGGTTGTTGAGAATAATATCATCGGTCCGAATAACAGAATCGAAACATCAAATTATGCCATGCCACAGGATACGTCGGCTGCAATTGGATTTCAAGGTGCTGGTGTTCGTCACAACCAAATTTTGAAAAACAGGATCGGTATGGATGCTTCCGGTGGGATTGTCAACTATGCAGCCGGAATCAGGATCGAAAAAGGTCAAGACAATATGATAGGGCCGGACAATCTGATTTGCAGCAGGAATAATAGTGCGATTGCCATCGTGGGAGAAAAGGCCAAAGGAAACAGAGCCAGCCGTAATCGTTTTTTTATCGAGGAGGGACAATTTTTTCGTTATATGCCTGACAGTCTGGCCCCTCCTGCCCCTGAAATCGAGTATTCGGGCAACGACAGGATTGAAGGCAGAACCCTGCCCGGCGGTCTGCTGGAAATTTTTGCCGGCGGAGAAAGCAGCATTCATCGTTTTCTGGGGTCATGCCGTGCCGACAGTTTGGGGCGGTTTGAACTGCAAGCCGTGCTGGATACAACCCATTATGTTGCCACTGTAACCGACAAATCGGGAACGACCTCAAAACCCACAAAACCACTGCAGGTCTATTGTGTATTAAACCGTTTCAATGCCGAATATAGCGAAAACCGCGTGATCATTCGCTGGGAAACCCGCTTTGAAATCGATAATTTTGGATTTTATCTGCAGAAAAGCACCGATCAGATATACTGGCAGGACATGGGCTTTATCGCCGGAACCGGTACCTCACGGGAGCGGCAGCAATACAGCTTTAACGACCAGGTCGAAAAACCGGGGAATTATTATTACCGCTTGCGACAGGTCAACTTTACGGGAAAAGAATCCCTCTCCAATGTAGCCCAGGTCACGGTTCCGGAGCCTCCCTCCTGTCAACTGATGGCTCCTTATCCGAATCCGTTCAATGCCAATACACAGATTCGCTTTACCTTGCTCAAACCGGATCGCGTTTTACTGACGGTTCTCAATCTAAAGGGAGAAACAGTCCTGCGTCTCATGGATGAACGCTTGTCACCGGGAGAGTA
Source organism: Candidatus Zhuqueibacterota bacterium (assembly GCA_014728085.1). Lineage (GTDB taxonomy): Bacteria > Zhuqueibacterota > Zhuqueibacteria > Residuimicrobiales > Oceaniaggregativiventaceae > Oceaniaggregativivens_A. The sequence continues at coordinate 5,794 of WJMF01000141.1, read as the reverse complement.
TACAGCCATGTGGAGAGGTGTTGATCAGAACAACCATTCTGTGGCCAGCGGGGTTTATATCATCCATCTGCAGTCAGAGAGCGGTGCCAGTCAATCGGCCAAAATCGTCTATTCCAAGTAAATATAATCCAATGCAACCGGCACCGCTGTGGTAAAACGAGCAGAATTAGTTTTTCCAGGGGGGTGTTGAGGGTAGCGATTTTTGAAATTCCTCAATAAGGGACGCTTCATAATCACCGCCGTACTCGCCATTTTTGAATTTATCCGCTGCTTCTTTGAAAAAACGTTCCCAGGATTCGTCTTCATGTCCGGGATTGATGGGATAAAAAGAGGCATTATTGGCCCTGGCGGCTTTCATATCTCCGGGTGCATCCCCGATCATCAGCATGTTGTTTTTATCATACTTGGTTTTGGAAGCAAGATGAATATGTTCCTTTTTACTCCCCATTTCCTGTCCGGCGATGATTTCAGTAAAGTCGGCAATATCGTGTTCCTGCCATTCCCGAATCAGTGCTTCTTCCGGCGTTGCCGAACAGACGATGATATCGGCCCAGTTGTAAACCGATTCCAGGGATTCCCTGACAAAAGGGAACGGCGGTATATCGTGCACCATCTCGCCGACTGTCCTGTTTACCGCTTTGCTCCATTCCAGAGCTCTGGAGAGCACTGCATCGGGTTTTTTCTCTACTTTTGTCTCCAATGCCGGGTTGCCCAGCTTGCTCTCTTCATCTATCCAGTGGCGCAATGATTCCACAGCGGGAATTTCCGGCCCTCGTTTCATCGCTTCCGGCCAATCCAGCAAAAGATCAAAAACACGCACCAGAGCCGGAAAGCGGTTGATGCCGCGCCATTGCGAATAGAGATTGACAAATTCTGCAGCGGCACGGGCGAATTTCGAAACAGGTTGCAGATTCCAGTGTTTGATGATATTGGGAATAAAACATTCCTTGTGTTTGATTTCCATCGTGTCAAAGGCACAACCATCAGAATCGATGGCAATAAAAAAATCATGTTTGGATTTGAAATTTTTCAAGGGTGCCTGATAATCGGACATAAAATACCTCTGGTTTAATGAACAATTGAATTCAGCTATTTCTCATACGCCTGCGGAACATAGTCGGGCAGTTTTTTATCGGCAAATATTTTCTCAAGCCGGCTAAAGCGTTGAATACCCTGAACCAGCGGAACGCTCACCCAGTCGTCGCCGATAAGGGGCCGGGCATAGTTGACAAAATCATCGGTCACATCGATGCGGTTGGGATTGATCCAGTTTCTGGGAAATTCGCGTTCAGAATTGGCAACCTTTTCAAGATCAACTTTATCAAAATCAACGGTATAACCGAGACCGGGGCGACGCAATATGGTTGACATGTAACCGCTGCCGTGCTCGACCGCAATGGCCACGGCGTTTTGTCCCACTTTATAAGATTCATCGAGGTCCACGGTGGAGGCATATATCATGGTGTCGCGCTGATCTGTTCCCGCAACCTGTCCTCGCGCCGCTCCGCGTGCCCGCAGGCCGCTTGTATTGAGATGGTTGACGATAACCTGTTGTACGGTCATTTCACTGGCACCGAATTCCGTATGACCAAAATCATCCTTGCGCTCACCCAAACTGCCGACATCAAATCCCTCGCTGACGATAACCAGACAACGATCGCTCTTGACCAATTCATCGTTTACGTTATCGGTCAACTCTTCGAGGCCGAGATTGGATTCGGGCATGTAAATCTGCAGCGGCATTTCGCGTTGTGGATCGGCAAGGCGAGCGGCTGCCGGAATAAATCCGATTTTTCTTCCCATAACCTGAATGACCAGAACCGGATCCGAGGGGGAAGAACCCATATTTTCCTGATTCGCATTCTGTACCAAATGTGACCAATAGCGTGCAACGCTGCCGTAGCCGGGAGTGTGATCCACGAGCTTGAATTCCGAATCACCAACATCATTGTCAATAGTCTTGGCACATCCGGTAGCGACAAGATCAAGTCCCTGTTCATGGGCCAGGCGGGCAATTTTATAGGCGGTATCCATCGAATCGTTGCCGCCGATATAGAAAAAATAGCCGATATTATGCGCCTTGAACACCTCGATAACCCTGTCAAAATCTTCCTTCTGACCGCTCTTCAGCTTGTAGCGGCAGGTACCGATAGCGCCGGCAGCCGGCGTGGTGCGAAGCAGGCCGATCTCCTCATCATTCTGAGCCGAAAGATCGAGCAATTCTTCTTTCAGGATTCCTTCTACACCGTGCCAGCCGGCGTACAGCTTGCCGAACGTGTCCGGAAAACTCTTGCAGGCATCGATAATTCCGCGCAAGGTATTGTTAATAACCGGAGAGGGTCCCCCGGACTGTGCGATAACAACGTTTTTTTGAGCAGACATCTAAACTCCTCTTTTTATACTCTCAATATTATCCTGTGAATTCATATCCCTTCCCGCCGCAATGATTGGAGAATCCCGCCATCACGATCGATCCGAATGGAGCCGGTACAACATTTCACCGGCCCTGGGGACATACAAAATCCCCTCCTCTTCCCGGTTCTGCCACTTTTTGGGTTGAATGGTATTTGGATCGCGATAACCGAGGTTGATTTCCCGACAAATCTCTTTTGGTATGCCGCTGGCCAGCGTCACATGAATTCGCGGCTTTTCGACGCCGTTTTCAAATGTACCCAATCCCTTTACATGCGTGGAATGCGCCATAACACCCAGCGGGATATCCTCAAAATGGGTCATCTGTTTAACAAAGTAATCACGTACATGATAACCGATTTTCCTGATCAGCTCGCCATGCGTGACCGATATTTTGTCTATATGGGGAGCATAAATAATCAGTTCGCCGCCGTCGGCAACAACCGGTTCGAGTTTGTACATGCATTTTCCCCCCGTCCATAATTCATCATAAATCGAAGGTGCGCAAGAGAGGACCTGGCGATAGGGTTTCGATTTGTACACAATATGTAATTTTTGACTCAGGTCCGCGGCTTTATCCCAGGCTTGTTCGGGACTTGCGAGATAAAGACCGGCGAGACCATTACCCTCTACGACCATACTGGCACAAAAGCGATCGACCGGCACCATAGCCGCTGCCATATCAACGATACGACGGACAGGGGTATATTTCTGTCCAATAATTGCCGCATTGGTGATCAGAGCTCCAAGCCAGTGAAACATATCGATGATTTCCTGACCGGCGATTCCCGGAAACAGATATTTATTCCCTCCCGAAAATCCTGCAACTTCATGCGGAAATGTCGGGCCGATAATGAAGAGAAGATCGTAATCGAGGACCATTTTATTGATACTGATCTCAACCGGTTGCTGCATCATACCGTTTGAAATGGCGTTCACCGTTTTGCCGGAAAGGGTACCAATATGAATCAGCTGATCTCTGTTTTTCCAGTCGTGATTGAAAAAACGGGCCTGTGAATAGTGTTTAATCTTCTCTTCAGCGGTGATGCCGACGCGGTTTAAAATCATTTCCTCGCTCATGGGCGGATGCGTACCGAGAGCGATGAGAAAATCGAGGGTTTCCACGCTGTCGTGCAGCAGCTCATATATCGAGCGAAACATGATATCCAGAGGGGCACTGCGGGAATGATCCGGAATCATAAAAAGAATTCGTTTGCCGTACAATTGATTGTCGCTAAAAGCATCTTTACAGATATTGTAAATTTCCTGTACGGTGAGGTGTCTGTCGCTAAATCCCTCACCATGAAGACGAAATCTCATTGTAATACCCTCGTGCTCGTTTCACCATGAAAAATTTTAGATTTGCGCATGCGACCTTTCACCCGGTCAGGGTCATCCGGTGCCGGCGCTGTGAAGAACTGCGGGCGCAGGTTCGGGCCGGCGGTTCGCTGGAAAACTTTTTTACAGATTCGCCAACCAGCCACCATCCACGTAAATGGTTTGACCGGTAACATAATCGGATGCCCGGGAAGCCAAAAACAGTGCAGTGGCCACCAGATCACCCGGTTCGCCCCAGCGGTTCGCCGGAGTGCTTTCCAGGACCCATTGTGAAAAAGAGCTGTCCTGCCATAATGGTTTGGTCAACTCGGTTTTAAAATAACCGGGACCGATCGCATTGACCTGAATCTGATACCGGGCCCACTCGACAGCCAGCGCCCTGGTCAGCATTTTTATTCCGCCTTTGCTGGCTGTATAGGCGGGTATCGAGGCACGTGCAGCCTCGCTGAGCAGGGAGGCGATGTGAATAATCTTTCCGCCCCGATTATCAGCGATACAGGCTCTGGCAAAACATTGGTCCAAAACAAACGGAACGGTGAGGTTGAGGCGAAGAACCGATTCCCAATCCTCCAGCGTCCATTCCACAGCCGCTTTACGCAGATTTACACCCGCGACATTGACAAGAATATCGACCTTCTCAACCTGCTGCAATATGTTGTCATAAAACGCGGGTATTTCTTCCACTTTGCCGAGATCGAAATCAGCTACCAGTGCAGAGTGGCCGAGTGTTCTGATTTCACTTTTCAGATTCTCCAGGTCGCCCCGGCTGCGGGCGTTTATCACCAGATCGGCGCCCGCAGACGCCAGTCCTTTGGCGATCGCCCGTCCCAGTCCACGACTGGCACCGGTGACCAGAGCGACTTTACCGGAAAGTTTAAATTCATTTTCAATCATGGGCTTTTGCCTAAATATTCAACCAGTCTGTGTGAAAAAATTCACCGCGTGGTTTGTCGACACGCTCATAAGTATGGGCACCAAAGTAATCGCGCTGTGCCTGCAGGAGGTTTGCCGGCAATCTCTCAAGCCGATAACTGTCATAATAGGCCAGAGCACTGCTGAACGCCGGTACCGGAATCGCCAGCCTGACCGCTTCAGCGACAACCTGTCGCCAGGCATTTTGGTTTTCTTCCACCGCTTTTTTAAAGTAGGGGTTTAAAAGCAGATTGGCGAGGTCGGGTTGCTGATCAAAGGCTTCCTTGATACGACCCAGGAATTGAGCACGAATGATACAGCCGTTGCGCCAGATCAGAGCGATTTCGCCGTAATTGAGATTCCAGTTGTATTCCCCGGCCGCTGCGCGCATGAGCTGGTATCCCTGGGCATAGGAACAAATCTTTGAAGCATAGAGGGCTTTATTGATCATATCGATAAAGGCACCGCGATCGCCCTTGAATTCGGCTGACGGTTGCGGCAGCATTTTTGCCGCCTCGATGCGTTCCTCTTTGATGGCGCTCATAAAACGGGCAAAGACCGCTTCGGCGATGGTGGGTGCCGGAACGCCAAAATCAAGAGCAAACTGACTGGTCCATTTTCCGGTACCTTTTTGGCCGGCCGTATCGAGAATGACATCGACCATTGGTTTTCCGGTATCCTTGTCGGTTTTGGATAGAATATCAGCGGTAATTTCAATCAGATAACTGTCCAGATCGCCTTGATTCCATTCGCGAAAAACATCGTGCATCTCACTGGCTGAGAGACCAAGGTGTTTCATCAAAAAATAGGCTTCACAGATCATCTGCATATCACCGTATTCAATACCGTTATGCACCATTTTTACAAAGTGGCCGGCGCCATCACTGCCGATCCATTCACAGCATGGTGAGCCATCCTCGACTTTGGCGGCAATGGATTGAAAAATCGGTTTAATGTGGGGCCAGGCTTTTTCGGATCCACCGGGCATAATCGACGGTCCCTTGAGCGCCCCTTCTTCACCACCGGAAACACCGGTGCCGACATAGAGAAAGCCCTGATCTTCGAGATATTTTGTGCGCCGTATCGTATCGGGAAAATAACTGTTGCCGCCATCAATGATAATATCCCCTTT
>WJMF01000003.1 GCA_014728085.1 Candidatus Zhuqueibacterota bacterium | reverse complement strand
TAAAAAGCTCCAAGCTGGAAGATATACACTTCACTGGGATGGCCGAGATCAGCGTGGAGTTGTTGTACCCTCTGGAACTTATTTTTATACGTTGCGGTTGAATGATCATATTGAAGAAAGACGAATGCAGCTCATTAAATAAAGGGTTATCGCGAGTACTCGTGGAATAATTCTTTCCCATTTGTGGTTTTAATGAGGTAAAGAATTATTTGGAGGAAGCATTGATGAGCGATACAAAACATTTAAATGTCGGAGACAAGGCGCCGGATTTCACCTTACCGGCATCCACCGGTGGCAAGATTTCCTTGAGTGATTATTTGAACAAAAAACGGGTTGTTTTGTATTTTTACCCCAAAGACAACACACCAGGATGCACCAAAGAAGCCTGTTCTTTCAGAGATCACCTTCCCGCCCTTGAGGGTGAAGATACGGTTGTCCTGGGTGTGAGTGCAGACTCGATGAAATCTCATGATAAATTTATTGAAAAGCACAATTTGAATTTTCCATTGTTGTCGGATGAGGATCATAAGATAGCGGAAGCATATGGTGCGTGGGGTGAAAAGAATATGTACGGCAAAAAATACTTTGGAATGATCCGCAAGACCTTTGTTATCGGTAAGGATGGCAAGCTGGAGAACGTTTTTCACAAAGTCAAGGCAGACGGACATGGAGGGGAAATATTAAATCTGATTAAATGAATATTTTGATCAGAATCCGACATACAGTCTGGTGTGTTTTATGTTATTATCTTATGGCAGAGAAAAACGAGAGGTCGACCTGCCCATTAATATCAATTGGCAGCGTCTGACCTTTCAAGAACCGTCGCAAAGAGCCGATGAAAAAGTCATTATTCAGAATGCCATTCAAATGGCCAAAGCTTCTATCGATAACCTTAAAACAACACCGGCCAACGTGCTTTTCATTGTTCCGGATCATACCAGACGCTGTAAAATAGAATCGATTCTTCCCTTCGTATTAACCCTTTTTCCCTCAGCCGAAACCAAGGTCACGATTCTCATCGCGAATGGCACTCACGAATTACAATCCGCTCGCGCCATAAAGGCGTTGTTGGGTGAAAATATTGTTGAAAAATATAATGTTATTCAACATGATTGCCATGACGACGGCATTCTTCGCTATGTCGGTGAAACAAGGGCTGGTACGCCGATATGGTTAAACCGGTTGCTGCTGGAGGCGGATTTTATTATGACCATAAATGGTATTCTGTTCCATTATTTTGCCGGTTTCGGGGGGGGCGCTAAAATGCTTTTGCCCGGAGCCGCGGGCTATGAGACTATTCGGATAAACCACAGCTATACGATCGACAGAACAACCGGTCAGTTTCATAATGGTTGCCACGACGGTAATTTGGACACCAATCCCGTACAACAGGATTTGAGGCAGGTTCTGGATTTTCTGCCTCCGGTATTGTCGTTTCAGGTTGTACTCGACAGTAGCGGAATGATCCGTTATGCCGATAGCGGACCTGTTTTGCAGGTTCAAAAGAAACTTTGTTCAAGGGTTAAAGAACTCTACAGTATACCAATTCGGGAGCGAGCGGATATCGTTGTCGCCAGTGCCGGGGGGTATCCAATGGATGTGAATTTTGTACAGTCCCACAAGTCTCTTCACCATGCATGCAAGGCGGTTCGAAAAAACGGGCATGTCGTTTTATATGCATCTTGCGATGAAGGTATTGGGTCCGGCACAATTCTGCCCTATTTACAATATTCTACATCGCGAGAGGTAGCGGAGGCGTTGTTAAAATCTTACAAAGTCAACGCGCATACTGCGCTTGCCATTAAAACCAAAGCTGAGAATGTCAATATATACTTGATATCAGACCTTCCGGATAATTTTGTCCACAAAATGGGTATAACGCCGGTGAAAAATTTTACCCAGGCTATGAAGAAAATCAAAGCCCGCACCCCGTTATCGACGGGTTATATCATGGAACAAGCCAATCTTCAGGTTCCTTTCCAGACCACTGCATAATTTCCTTGTTTTATTCCTATAATTTTTTTGATTATGACGTACGCTCTGTTCACAAAACAAAATAGAGGATTTAATGGATCAAAAAAAGTCAACGGGTTTGTTGCGTTCATTTCCCCGCGTTTTTTGGATTGCCAATCTGATGGAGCTTTTTGAACGCGCTGCTTACTATGGATTAAATTCTGTACTCGCTGTTTATTTGACCAATGAGATGTCAAAAGGGGGCTTGGGTTTTTCTGAAGAATCGGTCGGATTTTTACAGAGCCTGGTATATGCGATCACCTATATCGTACCTATTCTCGGCGGCGCGTTTGCTGACCGCTATGGTTATCGACGAATGTTATTGATCGCTTTTTCTCTGCTGTCGGCAGGTTATTTTATTTCCGGCCATGTAAGCTCATACGGAATTATTTTTGCCGGTTTGTTGATCATGGCTACAGGGTCGGGATTGTTCAAGCCGATTATTTCCGGAACGCTGGCGCGCTCAACCGATGAAAGCAATTCCGGTTTCGGATTTGGCATTTATTATTGGATGATTAATCTTGGCGCTTTTTTGTCACCGATTTTCGTAACCTTTTTGAAGGGCTTTTCCTGGTCATATGTTTTTATCGCCTCGTCGCTGTATTGTTTGCTGATGTTGATACCCGCAGTATTTTTATATCGCGATCCCCCCAAGCCGAAGAGCACCAAGAAGATGAGACAGGTTCTTTCAGGGGCTGCAATGGTGTTGGGTGATGCAAGATTTATGTTGATGATTTTTGTCTATTCATGCTTTTGGATTTTATATTTTCAAAATTTTGGTTCGGTTCTTTGGTTCATGCGCGATTTCGTCGATAAAACGCCGGTTAATAATTTTTTGGAGATGCTGGGGATACCGCCTAAATTTGACGTGGAACATGTTACGGCAATTAATGCCGGAACGATTATTTTGTTACAAGTGTTCGTCAGTCGTATTGTTAAAAACATAAAAGCCCTGCCGACAATGGTTAGTGGTATTTTTATCGGGTCCATGGGTTTTGTTGTCCTGGCTTTTGCCCATAATGCCTGGATATTTGTATTGGGTATCGCTGTTTTTTCCATTGGCGAAATGACGACACATCCAAAGTATTACAGTTATATTGGGCTGGTTGCACCGTCGGATAAAAAAGCGGTCTACATGGGGTATGGATTTCTTTATGGTGTTATCGGAACGCTGGTCGGATCGAACCTCGGTGGTATATTATACGAGTCGATGTTAAAGCCCCTGGTCGGAAAACCGGATGTTACCGGGGATATCCGCTTGTTTTGGCTTATTTTTGCTTTACTTGGAATCATGAGTATGCTGGCTTTGGTGTTGTATAATCGTTTTTTTTCAGAGGAGACAGAAAAGACCAATGCTGCGGCGCGAAAAATTATGATTGGTGTTTATACGCTATTAATTGTGCTGGGAGTGGTATTTCTATATCAAACGCTCTTTCAGGCAGAATCTGTCCAGTATAAAACGATCGTTCAATCCCTAATCATGCTTCTGGTCGGCAGCGGAGGTATCTATATCAGTTTCCAAAAGCGGGAAGAGAGCGACTAGAGAAAATTATAGTGCTTGCGTACCTGCTCAAGGATTATCCAGGTACAGGACAAACCGGCGGGGAAACGAACAAAATCACCTTCATTGATTTCGATTGTTTCGTCGTCGGTTTTAATTTTGGCCTTACCTTCCAGGATGTAACAAATTTCAGTTTCATCATAATGCCAGGGAAACGTGGATGGCTCTGCCTGCCAGATCGGCCATGAAAAGACGCTTTTTTCTTTGAGGAATTCTTCTGATGGTTTTTCAATGATAATTTTCATGCATCCAACTGTTCTTTGACTTTTTTTGCCCAATTTTTAATAAAATCCCAATCTCGGGTGTCAATACTTCCTTCGGTGGGAAGTCCGGTTTTTTCCAGCACTCTTTTCATCAGAGATTGCATGACCGGGTTTAGCTTGTCAAAATCAATTTTGCCGCCAAAGGCCTCAACCTCTATCGGGTGGATTCCCGGATATTTTTCGAGAAAGGGTGCCAGATACTCCTGCTTGACCTTTTCCCGGCCCTCCTCGTTGTTTGCCAGCAAGCAAACGGCAAAAACAGCGACCTTTTTCTTGCCAAGGGCAATATTATTGACAGAGAAAAAATCGCGTACATTGGCCAACGGTTTGTCCGCCCGCACCGAGCTTCCCACGATGACACAATCATAGGGCTCGATCGATTGTACGTCATCTATTGATTGGACGTCAACCTCGGTTTTGTCACCCTTTAGAGTTTTCGAGATCTCTTCCGAGACTTCCCTCGTCGTTCCGTACCCACTGCTAAAGGTCAGCAATATTTTCATAGATTTTCCCATGGTTTTAATAAATATATAAAAATAATCATTTTTGTCCAGCATTTTCTGGCGTGCAATGCGGTGGTATCGGATCAAAATCCGGGTTTCCGTTCTATGCTGAAATGAAAAGGGTCCGGTTCTATTGTCTGTAGTATTTATGTTTACTCAAATTATCGCTTAACTCTTATCTTTAACAATAAATAATATTTAAAAATTCCGTAAAAGCAAAAAATTTTTATTGAGACTCTACTCATCTTAAAGTATATTAGAATGTAGCGTTTCATCATTATCAAGATATTGGGAGAACGACATGAAAGTTAAAATAGACGATATCATCATCGGTGATCGAATCCGAACCTCTGATATCGAACTGGATGCCCTGGTCGATTCTATTCGAAAAGCAGGGCTGATTCAGCCTGTTGTAATCAACGAAAATTATCAGCTCTTAAGCGGCTACAGACGATTGATGGCCTGTAAGGATCTGGGTTGGTCCGAGATTGATGTTCGTATGATACCAACCGAAGAAAACCAATTAAAAGAGCTCGAGATAGAGTTGCATGAAAACAAGGGCCGGGTCTCCCTCAAAGAGGAGGATTATCTTCACTATCGCGAACTTGAGGAGCGGATATTAACACCGCCAAAATCAAAAGGCTTTATAAATCGCATTCAACGCTTATTTCAACGCATCATTTCCTTTTTTAAAAATATTTTCAACAGATGACCCGGGATCCGGTTTGCGAAAACGTTCGTTTTATGAAATTCAATCCACCCGCCCGACCATTGAACAGCTAAAGCATATCGATCGCATGCCGGCTGTTGCGGTTTTGGATGATATAAGAAGCATGCACAACGTCGGTGCTATCTTCCGCACAGCAGATGGTGTACATTTGCAAAAACTTTACTTGTGCGGTATTACTGCAAAGCCGCCGAGAGATGAAATACGCAAAACCAGCCTGGGTGCAGAGGAGGCTGTATCGTGGATGTATAATCAGCAATCGGAATATTTGGTTCAGGCTTTATCAAAAAAAGGGTATCAGATCATCAGCCTCGAACACACCACCCGTAGTGTCGATTACAGGCTTGCAGATTATCGCTTTCCTATATGTCTTGTGGTGGGACATGAGTTTAAAGGCGTTAAAGAAAGCGTTATACAACATTCAGATCTGGCGATAGAAATTCCAATGCGGGGACTCAAGCAATCTCTTAATGTCTCTGTGGCCTTTGGTATTGCAATATACGAGATTTTCAGGCACTGGAACCTTCAAACCAAAACCATCGGGGATTGATTTTGACTTTATGGAACAAGGTGGCGCAAATGGATCGTTATCACAAGCGTGGAATGATCTATATCATTATTAGTATAATCGGGATTGTGATTGAACTATTTTTCAGCAAGGGAATCGATTATACTGTGCTTATTTTGTGGGTAGGGGTGATCGGTATTGGAATAATCGTAATGTTAATGTTTAAGGATCCTCACAAAAAGCGATGAACGTTTTCCCGTTTAAACCACATTTAAAGATACTCGCAATTATTTTTGTGCTGCATCTGCCGGTTGTAGCCCTTTCCCAAGGTCCTTATTCTGTTTCTTCGTATTTTTCGCTTATTGATGTTTTACACTATGATATCGATCTCTATTTTGATTTCGAAACCAGACAACTCGATGGCGAGGTTGAGATTAAATGCTTAATGCTTTCCCGTAAGGAGGTTTTACAGCTGGACCTGATTGGGCTGAATGTTGATACGGTACGAGTAAATGACCATATGACCACCTTTGTGCAGGTGGATAACAATCTGCAAATCAATTTACCGGAAACAATCTCTTCCGGCGACACCCTTTGCCTTTTTATCGTTTATAATGGTATTCCGACCAATTCAGGAACAGGAGGATTTTTTATTTCCGCTTCCTCCCTCTATACCGTCGGCCAGGCGATAAATCGCGCTGATCCTGGCGCTCTGCGCTATTGGGTTCCGTGTAAAGACCGCCCTGATGACAAAGCAACGCTATGTATGCGTTTCGAAAGTTCTGAGGAAAATCATATTGTGATCTCAAATGGTCAAAGGGTACGAATTGAAAAAACCGATAGCAGCCGGGCGTTTGTTTACCAACACGATTATCCTATTGCGCCTTATCTCGTCGCCATCAGCGTTGCTGACTATGAATCTTTCGAACAGACCTATATCTCGGCATCAGGTGATACGATCCCGCTTGTTCATTGGGTTTTTTCCCGGAACCGGCAAAAAGCAGAACGCGATTGGCAAATGCTCCCCGATATGCTCTCCTTTTACGAGTCGGTTTTTGGCAACTATCCTTTTAAATCGTATGGCATGGTTGAGATTGCCAATCGCGGTCTGGCAATGGAACACCAGACCATAACATCGATGGGAGGGCTATTGATAACCGGAGACAAGCGATATGAATATATCGTTGCTCATGAACTGGCGCACCAATGGTGGGGAGATTGGGTTACCGTCGCGGATTGGCGTGATTTGTGGCTCAATGAAGGGTTTGCAACCTATTCAGAAGCTCTTTATTTTGAACACCGCAATGGAAAGAACTTTTTCAAAGCATATATGCACGAGCTGGCGGGAGATTATTTCGAAGAGACGGGTAACTATGGCGTGTTTCCACTTTATGATCCAAAGCTTGCCTGGGGAGCAACAACATATGACAAGGGTGCCTGGGTATTGCATATGTTGAGATTTGAACTGGGAGATCAGCTTTTTTTCAGATGTTTGCAAGAGTATGGACGGGCATATGCTTACGGCAATGTGGTTACAGATGATTTTATTCGACTGTGTGAACATATCAGCGGACAAAATTTATCCGGTTTTTTTAACCAGTGGGTTTTTCAATCCGGGCATCCAGAGTTTCGCATTTCCTGGGATTTTCACATGACTGATCAAGGGTCATTTTTAGTGGTATTAAATATCGGACAGCATCAGCCGGGAGAGTATGTTTTTAATGTTCCACTTGACGTTTTAATTGTAAGCCGGCAGGACAGTATCAATCATACCTTGTCGATCAACAGCAGGAATAATGCTTTTAGCTTTACCACAGAGCAGGAGCCCGTTGAAATTATTGTTGATCCGCAGCAGAGGCTCTTAAAAGAATTTAAAATTATCGATACACCGCTGCCGCAGGGGATTGTCAGAAATCGCACAAGTATGGCGCAAAACTTTCCCAACCCTTTTATGCGCGGGAATCATCAATTCACAACCATTCAATTTTTAATCGAAGCAAAAGCGTCTCCACATTCGGTGGAATTGATTATTTGTGATATTCAGGGCAGAGAAGTGAAAAGACTGGTTGACGAAAAGCTGGCTGCCGGTCTTTATACAAGAAGGTGGTATGGCAAAGATCATTCAGGGCGTCCGGTCTCTGCGGGAACCTATTTTTGCAGTTTACGGGTTTCGGGTGTTGAAGAAAGCAAAAAGATCGTTCTACTGCACTGATCACAATAGCAGCGTC
>WJMF01000023.1 GCA_014728085.1 Candidatus Zhuqueibacterota bacterium | reverse complement strand
TGTGCCGCCATATAAATTGAGAAAAATAGCAAAATCACATCCACGGAAAGTGCACAGTAAAGTAACATATCAACCGCTATGTCACTCCGGACATCAAAACACCCGGGGTGTCGCTTCAATCAAAATTCGCAAATCCTACCTTGCCAGCACCATCTTCACCATCTGCCGCCTCCCCCCTGCCCGCATGATGCAGAAATAGACACCGCTGACCACCGGTTTGCCCTGAGCATCGGTGCCGTTCCAGATGAGCTGGTATGTACCAGCGGGCATATAACGGCCGGCCAGGGTTTTAATACGACGGCCACGGGTGTTGTAAACGGCGATATCGACATGGCCGGATTGAGGTAACTCGAAGGTAATGATCGTTTCCGGATTAAAGGGATTGGGATAATTGGGATAGAGACGGTATTGTCCCGGTTGATGCAGAACCGGTTCAGCCTCGACACCAGTGAGCACATCCCCGGTCTCGGCGTCGATATAGATTGTCAGGGGCGCGGCATCAGAGCTATAGTAATTGATTTGCCAGACCGCCTTGTCGGCATAAGCCGGATTCAGGCCTTTGGCAACGCCGGCCTGAATGCCAATGTCCGAATGGGCATTGCGGTATTGTTCCCCTCCGTTGTTTTCCGCTACGGTCAGCGCCACATCGCTGTCGATGATCTGCGCCGGCAGGGGCTGCAATCCGGGCTGCATGTGTTCAAAGGGACCGGCAAAGACGAGCTGATCTTCGGCAAAGATAAAGACCTGAGCTGTATCGTTGTTGGCCGAGTAATAGATATAGCCCCACATCGGGGCGCGCCCGCCAGGTTCTACCGTGCTCTGGTGATTGGTAATCGCCATCAACACTGCATCCGAAGCCCAGGCCTGGGCGGCGCCGTCAGCCGTATCCCGGTTGTCCAGGGCCAGAATGGGCTCGGTGGGTGCAGAACCGAGGGGAACGAATTCTCCGCTGAGCGCATCGATGACCACAGTCAGATATTCATCTTCTTCTTCGTATTCAAAATCAAAGACCCACAGCGTGCGGACATCAGCCGACTGCGCCGCCAGCCAGGCCGGATCGAGGTTGAGCTTGGCCAGGCGTTCCGGCTGCATTTGTCCGAGATCGAGAGTGAACAGCTGGGCAAAGATCTGTCCATCAGGATAGTCGTCAAGAAAATCCTGGCCGTCATATCCCAATGCCGAGTCAAAGGCGACATCGCTGTCGAGCCAGCCCTCGGGTAATGGGTCAAACAGAATCGGCGGTCCGCCATCGTCACCGTTTCCGTCTCCATTATCTTCATCGTCATCCCCGAACAGTTCCTCCAGAGGCGCCTGAAACCTATAGATGTCAGAAGCAATGATAAGGACACCTTCTTCCGGGCTATCGTCAAAACAGCCATAAATCCAAAACGCTGACGTTCCGGCATTGCTGAGCGCGTCAGAGAAGATCATGCTCAGGTCCACTGCCGGCATAAGCGATTGAGCGTAATCAGTAGCCGTCTGTGCCATGGCTTTGGCGCCCTGAAGGGGAGCGACTCTGAGCGAGAGATCGATTCCGGTGATCTGCTCACCATCATCGACATTGAGCATATCCGGAATCTTGTCGCCCTCCTGGTCATACACAGCAACCGGCTCCCGGCCTTCAAAAATCTCGAATTCACCGTCATGATCGAGATCTTTGGCGCTAAGGACATAGACACTGTCGGCACCGACATAGGGGATGGTGAACTGACCGTTTTCATTCGTGACCACTGTGGCACCGAAATACTCATCCTCGCCAAACAGATCTTTTTGCAGTGCTGTCACGGCGCCGACAGGGTTCCCCTGCGTATTGGTCAGAGTACCGGAAACGCTGCCGGTGGGCAGGGTTTGGGCGGTGGTAAAGGTGATGATCCAGGGCATCTCCAGCATGCTGCCATCCTTGCCTTTAGCCGCTGTCACCCCTAAAACATATTTGGTCTCGGGTAATAACTCTACATTGTGAAAAGTTACCGTTTTTTCATCTGCACTAAGCGTAATAGAATCCGGCTGACCAATTTTCCCGAATTCGATCAAGAGTCCGAGATAGACGCCACCCGGCACTTTAAACTCGACCGTGGTATCGAGTGCGGTGTTAAAGGTAAATTGAATATCAACCTCTGTTTCGACACCGGTGTCCCCGTGGGACGGCACGGAAGAGACCACCTCAACCGCAGCGTTGGATGCTCCTGCCTGCATGAAGATCATGACGAATAAGAGCAAAGCAAGTGCAGTGATGGAATTTGTTCGATAGTTGCACATAGGACCTCCTTGTTTAATCATTCGGAATTGCGAAAACTATGCACAAAGAACAATGCACGATAATTTTTAGATGGATGTCATTTTGGTCATGGCTATATTAAAATGCAGAACAATCACCCGGATAGCGGCAACCCCGACCGGATGGTGATCAAGAGAGGAATTCCACATGCATTTGAGGGAAAAAGAGAAGAATAAAGCAATGGTTACGACGGGAATGGTTTAAGAAAAGATACAATCCGCGTCCGGTCTTTGATGTATTACGAGGTTGTCTACCACCTCCTTTTTCATGTGAAAAATTTGAGATTTGAATTAATTCCTTAACTGAATGTTTTTAATTGTCTGTTTTTTAATAAGGTAATGAGGTTAAATTTTTTCATGATTTTGCTATTAAGGTGTAAAAGACTAAAATAAGGTTTTTATCTGCTTTGCTTTTTGATTATAGCCGATATCCGCAAGATTGATATGAACAAAATCAGTAAAAATAAATTGACGCCTTGACCATATGGGTATCAGGAAAATATTTACGCCGGTACAGCAAATCATAACCTATCGATCGGTACCACAAAACTATAGAACCGAAAAACGGGTCGGATAATCATTAAAATTTTTTCCCGTCACTCTCCATCAAAATACCCGACCATCATCGTCAGAAAAGATATTATGGCAAATTTCTTTAACCTTATTTCAATCTTTTCAACCTTAATAGCCAATCACACCCCCGAAATTTACCTTATTCCCTTATTCTTCTCCCGCAATCTACAAAAAATGAACACCATTCACATTTTACTTTATATTAGCAAAAAAGAGCCAACAAGTCAAGCTTCAACGTAAAATTATTCACACCGGCCGGGGTATCGAATATCGTTATCTACCGCACCACCGTCATTTTGCGGATTTGTCTCTGATCACCGGCGTGCAGCTGATAAAAATAGAGACCGCTGGGATAATCCGCGGCATCGAAACGAAGGTTGTGCTCTCCGGCGTCAAACCCCTGGTCGCATAAAACATCAACCTGGCGGCCGAGGAGATCGTAGACGAAAATACGCACCCGCTGCGGCCGCGCCAGGGTAAAGGGAATCACGGTGGATTGATTAAAGGGGTTGGGATAATTTTGCTGCAACAGGATAAAATGATCTACTGCAGCCAAGTCCGGCTGCGGTAACCGCACCGATACCGGCTGGTCACCGGCGAGCAAGATCATGGTGGTGTAACCCGGCATATCGACGATAACAGAATCGAGTTGTTCCTCTGCAACGGCAATAACCTTGTCGCTGATTAAATCGGAAAGATAAAGGGTTTCGCCGGGTTCAACCTCCATCTGCTCCTGCAGGGAAAATCGCACCTCTTTCTTTTGCGCAACCATATTCATTATTGTGATGATATTCTGATCTTCGTGTTTGCGATGAAAGAGCAGGATATAATCCGATGGATCGCAGTCGAGGATCTCGAAATAGTCGCTGTATAGCGCAGGAAATCCCGTACGCAGGCGGGTGAGGTGCTGATAAAAGGGAAAAAGACCATCGGCATCGCGGCTCTGAATGGTAAAGCCGTTGAAAAATAAAAACTCGGTGTCATAGGGGTGGGTCGGATGACCGATTGTCTGGCCGTTGAAGATCAGCGGAATACCGGGCAGGGCAAACATGAACGCTGCCACCATTTTGGTGCGTTCGAGTCCGTGATAAGGCAAAAAGCGCTCGGTATCGTTGTTCTCCATAAAACGAAATATTTTGGCATCGGGATGATAACCTCTCCCGTTGTTGGTCAGAGCGTCGCGCAAGCGACGTCCCCTGGCTTTTTCAAAACGGTA
Source organism: Candidatus Zhuqueibacterota bacterium (assembly GCA_014728085.1). Lineage (GTDB taxonomy): Bacteria > Zhuqueibacterota > Zhuqueibacteria > Residuimicrobiales > Oceaniaggregativiventaceae > Oceaniaggregativivens_A. The sequence continues at coordinate 1,252 of WJMF01000023.1, read as the reverse complement.
GTTGAAAATAGTGGGATTGGCGTTGGGTTGATAATCGGTTTGCCAGGACCAGTGCGATACCCATTGTTCGCCAACAGTCCAGTCATAGGCGGCGTCAAAGCGCTCCTCGAACACGGGTGGCCAGACAGCCTTGTCTTCAGCCAATAAAAACAGTTCCGGTTTGAGACTTTTCAGTCTTTTGCGAAGCTCTTTTTCAAAATCGGGATTTTGCGCCGTCAATCCCCATACGGCATCAAAGCGATAACCGTCGATATCGAGTCGATCCACCCAATAGAGACAGGCCTGCATCATCCACTCGAGCGCCTCTGAATTGTAGACATTCAGATTGGGCAGATCGGGCCAGAAATAATGAATCAGCCCAAAGGCATTGCGCTTGTAATGCATAGAATAAGGGGCGTTGTTGACCTCGCGCTGGTAGAAATCATAGTAATGCGACGATTCACCATATTCAATGGAATGACGGGCATAGGGATGGTCAAATGATGTGTGCTTGATGGGAATATCAAATAGCACCCGCAGATTGTAGTACTTTGCCCGGCGGATGAGCTCTTTCAGCTCTGTTTCACCGCCGAGATCCTTGCGAATCTTGAAATAGTCGATGATATCATAGCCCTGTCCCCCCCTCTGAGTTTCGAAAACCGGTTGCAGCCAGATGGTATTAACCCCCATCTCTGCAATTTCATACATTTTATGGCTGATGTGGCGAAATTCGCCGCGATTGACAAAAATATAGGGCGTAATACCGTAAACCACGGCCGAATCGATCCAGGCAGCGTGGTCGTTACGGATATCAAAAGCATAAACGCTGTCTTCATCAACGGTAAAAAAGGTTCGCGCTTTGACCGTGTCGGTATTCGACGTCATGACCCGGACATTAAAATAGTATTCTCCCGGGGGCATCGACGCCGGTAAAGAGACAGTGGCAACCGAATCCTGAGCATTGCTGATCGCAAACGAGCCGGGATTTTCCCCGTCAGCCATCCATTGATAGGAAACCTCCGCCTGTTCGGGATTATCGACCACTCTGGCATGCAGGGTGACCTCAGTGCCGGCAATCTTAGCCCAACAACGAATCTGCGGGCGAAGGTTATAGCCCATACTCAACGTCAGTGTATCGCTATAGATCCAAACACCTCCACTGTCCACTGCAGCGACAAAATGGTTGGCGCCATCATGCAACATTGTCTCCACTGCAAAGGAGCCATCATCGGCATTGATATCAAAGGGGATTTCTTTCCGACCATAAAAAAGC
>WJMF01000140.1 GCA_014728085.1 Candidatus Zhuqueibacterota bacterium | reverse complement strand
AGAAACTTGATAGCGGCCCTGGCACCGAGGTAACTGCCGCCGATACCGACGGAGACAAACTGTTCGGCCCGGTCACGTATGTAGGACGCCACGGCTTTAATTTCTTTGAGCTCGGCTGTATCGATACGGTCGGGCAGATTGAGCCATCCCAGAAATTCGTTTCCCGGACAGGTGCCCTTTTGCAGCTGCCCGACGACCTGATCGATCTTTGGTTGCAGTTTTTTTAAATCTTCGTCTTTGACGTATGATTTTAAAAAGGTTTTCTCAATGCGGATCATGAGGCTTCCTGTGGTTGTTTTTCGGTCAATTTTTTGGTTCCCTGAACGCCGAGCAGCAGAGAGACAACGATCAAACAGAACCCAATAATACTGAGGATATAGTTACCTTTTTCAAGGTTCTGGATGATCAGTGTGACCAGGGCAGTAAGGGTGAGGATGTACATAAAGGCCATGGGAATTACCGTAAACCAGTTGGCCTTTTTAAGATGGTTGAGCCACACGGATACGGCCAGCAGAGCCAGGGCTGCAAGAAGTTGGTTTGCGGATCCAAAAATCGGCCATATCGCCCCGGAGGAACCGGAGAAAATAAACAGGGCGCTGATGAGAATCGTAATAGCGGTACCGATAAAACGGTTTTTAACCAGAATGGATTTTTTTTCGCTATCTTTGGTTTCGAAAAATTCCTGGAACATAAATCTGCCCAGGCGGGTCGATGTATCGAGTGTGGTGAGCGCAAAGGCAGAGACGGCAAGACCGGCGAATGTAATGGCGGTTTTGATACCGGGGCCGAGCGCGGGAATTTTTGACATAAACCAGCCGACGCCTTCGGAAAAGACGGCGATAAAATCGCCACCGCGGTAGAGCAAATCATATCGGTCGCGCATTATCGTGGCGGCCGCGATCAGAGCCAGAATCGCGAGCGCCGATTCGATCAACATGCCGCCATAACCGATCAGTTTGGCATCGCTTTCGCGGTTGATCTGCTTTGCCGTCGTGCCGCTGGCGACAAGGGAGTGAAATCCGGAAATGGCACCGCAGGCAACGGTAACAAAGAGAACCGGAAAGAGATAGCCGATATTGGTTTTAAACTGTGTCACTTGCGGCAACAACATCGCCGGTCGCGTGAAAAAGAGGCCGAGGACACCCCCGATCAGCAAAATATAAAGCAAAAATGAATTGAGATAATCGCGTGGTTGTAACAATGCCCATACCGGTGTGGTGGCCGCGATAAAGACATAGATGAGCAGGATGACAACCCAGAAATTGGTTGCCTTGGCTTCCGCGGATTTGATGTCTTGAGCCAATTCAGGCATCTGATTCGCCGTGAATGCCTGGCGCAGGGTGGCGGGATTTTCGGTGGACTCGATAATGCCGTTTTCGACCAGCCGGGTGGCGGCTGCTTCCGTAGCCGGTTGCTGGAACCAGGGATAAACAGAAATGGGAAAACGGCTGCCCAGGGAAATGCAGACGAACAATAGTGCTACGCCGATAATCGATGTCGGCAGCAAGGGCCATTTGCGCCGGTAGATAACAAGTCCAAAGATCACCGCTACCACGATGAAAAGAATGGAAGACGTTGCCACGGCAGGAACGGTAACAAAGGTTTTGGCCACGATTTTACAAAAGACAGCAATAACCAGAATCAGGGTTAAATAGGCAAAGATGAGGAAGAGTATTTTACCACTTTTGCCGAGATAGGACTCGATGATTTGTCCGATCGATTTTCCGCGATGTCGCATGGATGCCACCAGAGCGGTCATATCATGAACACCGCCGAAAAAGATTCCTCCCAGTATGATCCATATAAATACCGGAACCCAACCAAACGTTGAGGCGATCACCGGTCCCAATATCGGACCGGCACCTGCAATAGAGGCAAAGTGATGGCCGAGCAGAACCGGCGACTTTGCCGGTACATAATCAACACCGTCATTGAGTTCATGTGCGGGGGTTTTGTTTTGATTATCGATATTAAGCTTTTTACTGATAAATCGCCCATAGGTACGATAGGCGATGAAAAAGAGAATGATTCCCAAGAGAATGAGAATAACGGATTCCATATGTCCTCCAATGCAGAGTCATTGTGTTGTGAATGGTTATCGCAGCAGTTTTGCCAGAATGATGCCCAGAACCAGCCAAAGCGGAATACTGACCAGCAGAGCCCAGTTGAGTCCCTTGAGCAAGGGCAATGCTTTCATATGCTCGAGGCGCTCGATACCGCGTTCAAGGCGCAATTTAAGCTCATCCAGGTTCACCGGTTTGACCAGATAGTCATAGGCACCGGCACGCATTGCTGATATCGCGGAGTCCAGCGAGGGATATCCGGTCAAAAAGATAACCATGGCTTTGCGATCGATCTCGTGGATTTTTTTAAGCAGCGTCAGTCCATCCATTTCCGGCATTTTTATATCAGTGATCACAAAATCAACCGGGTTTTTTTGGTATACCTCGAGCCCCTGAAGACCATCTTTGGCCACAAGGGTCTGATGGCCCCAGCGATTTAAAACTTCGGGTAATGTTTCGAGAATATCTTCCTCGTCATCAACTACGAGTATCTTGGCCATTGTTGTGATCCTCTTGTTAACAGATGATAGAATCAGAAGGGTTCCGCCATCTGGCCGAACTCTAATTCATTAACATGATTTGATCAAACGCATCCGCATACCGGACGAAATTGGTTTCCTGCGAACTCTATAATATTTAAAAAGTTTACTTTTAATTCAAGTAATAAATTTAATAGATGCAAAATTGCAGATTTGCTGAAATCATTTGGCGGAACAGAGTGATTTATGGCTGGCTTTCGTCCCCGAAAATATATTCCTGGCGGTATATTTTGTCACCGCAATCGGCCGGGCCGAAGTTATCCCAGGCACGAATCATATCGCAGACCTGATGGCAAAAATCGTTATCATCCAGTGTCGAGTGAACCACCTCAACGCTGTCGACACAGCCACCGCTGTCGATTCGCAAACGGACCTGCAGTTTACCGGCGACATCGGGGTGTTGTTTTAAATAGCGATGGTAACATTCAGTGATGGTTTTATTATGCATCTTGATGATCTGTGAGATATGCTTTGCACTGCGGTTATTCTTGTCGGTATTTTGAGTTTTTGCTTCGGAATGTTTCAGATCGAGTAGCCATTGAGGCAGGCCGGTACCGCTGTTTGTTGCTTCTGATGCGTCCCCGTTATTCATCGCCCAGGCTTCACCACTCTGGTTGGCGTCATCAGTCACCCCGGCGCTGTCCGTCTTTGTGGTTGAAGAGACAGATTCGGCTTTATCTCCGGAATTTTCTTTGGCGGAGATCGTAAAAACAAATATTAAGAGTATCCCTGTCAGAATGAATCGACCACTAGCCCGCAAGAACAATTAACAATCCTCCTCGTTCGCATTACCCCGGCCCACATTGTGGCAAAAGTATTGATTTTATTGAAAAGATGCAAGAATTTTTTACTGTTGCGTCCGGGTAACAATATGGTAATTTCCTGTCACAATATTGTAGTTCAATGAAACCGGGTGCGCCGTTATAACTGTATAAATTACAATCTATAAAGCTTTTATTGAACTATGACATTATTGAAATTGCATATATTGTGCCAGAAACAGGCAGAGATGTGAGCAAAAGGGGGAAAAATGGGAATGGGGGGTAAAGGCATCTTGCAGTAAACCGCTCGGAATATTTCGTCCAACGGTTGCCTGCATGCTTTCTCCAGGTGCCAAAAGAAACGCTGAACAACGGTGCCGATACAATTGCTGCCGGGCGTTTCCGCGCAGGTGCACGGGATGCTTGCGTAAACAGGCTCGCAGATGCTGCTTTTCAGTGCTGCTAATAAGCGGAGTGAATGGCAGGGATGCTGATGACAAAAGGTGCAGACCATGTTGCTCTAAAGGTTGCCGTGTCGGAATGCTTCAAGCACCCGACGCTGTTCTGCCAGTCACTCCTCTGTTCTGGGGGGTGTTGTGCCTTGTTGCTCATGCATAGATGCCTGATGAATACGTGGCGATACCGAGCTGTGT
>WJMF01000139.1 GCA_014728085.1 Candidatus Zhuqueibacterota bacterium | reverse complement strand
GCGGATTGCTTCACCGGAGGATGCTGAAGATATTCTACAGGATGTGTACCTGCAGGCGATGAAACACATTAACGCTCTCGATGCTATCGACAATCTTTCCGGCTGGCTCTTTCGCATTGCGCGCAACAAGATCATTGATCGTTACCGCAGCAAAAAGACAGTGATCTCGATGGATGCTGATGATGAGAACGGGCGCTCCCTGCACGAGTTGTTAAACCTCGAAACGGATGAAACCCTGGATGAGGATACGCGCGACTTTGTTATGCAGGCCATTCAGGAAGGCATCGACGAGCTGCCACAGGCGCAAAAGTCTGTTTTTATCGCCCAGGTAATCGAAGGCAAAACTTTTCGTCAAATCTCGGAAGAGAGCGGTGAATCAATCAATACCCTGCTGGCGCGAAAACGCTACGCGGTGCAATTTTTACAAAAACGCCTGAAATTTCTGGCAGAGATCATTTATAATCAATAGGAGGTCAATCATGTATAATCACCGACACATTAATTTTCACAAACCCGGTACCATTTTACGGTTCGTCGGCTGGGCCATACTGGGTGTTCTGTTTGCCGCTGTGATGGGACTGATTTTTGGATTTGCCGTTATGTGGTTGTGGAACTGGCTGATGCCTGCTCTCTTTGGCTTGCCTTCAATCGGATTCTGGCAGGCCTGGGGACTGGTGATTCTCAGCCATATTCTCTTCAAATCCTTTCCGCATCACGGTTCGCATCATCATGATGACAGGTGGAAGAAGAAATTTCATGAGAAATTTATGCGTGAGGAAGAAGAAGCACAGCCCCGGGAGTAAAAATGTGACCCCGGTTTGAACAATCTCCTGACAGAGAAACGTGAGGAGGGTTTACAACCGGGGTTATTTATGTAACCGCCAGATGTTCAACTCATGATAATGTTTATTGACTTGTATGTATAATGTTTAAATCTGCCCATAGATACGTTATTGAAATGCAAGCGTGATCAAAACCGCAGAGGCCGCGAAGAAACGCAGAGAGAAACAGAGCGGGTTACAGGTAAAATACGATCAAATTTGACTCGTTACTAAGGACTTTTTTCTAAAAGACAAGATTATTTTTTTAATAATTTGTTGTTTGATACATACCTGAAAATATGAGGCGTCTGGTCTCAAAAAGATTTGGCGATTTAGAAGACGCAATCAATTCAAAAAAATTATTAGTACTATTGCTTCATCCAAAACAGATAACCATCCATATATCTACCTCCACCTAAAAAAATCTGTTTTCCTCTTGTATTTTCGTCAAAATTCTCTATATTATTTTTGTTACGATAACAAACGGGGAGTGTAACTGTGCGATATAAATCGATTCTGCTTGTTCTTGCAATGGTCATCCTTTTTAGTACCGGTTGCTGGTCTCCGCTGCTGGCAAACAAACGCTATGAAATCACCGGCGCGTCCATTGAGGCGGAGGTGCTGCCTGACGGCGGACTGTTGATCAGGGAATCGCGAACCTATAACTTTGTCGGGTCGTTTTCCTATGCCTACCGCACCTTGCCACTGCGACCCGGTGTTCATTACAGCCGGATTCAAATACTGGAAAAAAATCGCCCGTATCGAAAACAGAATTCTTCCGATCCCGGTACCTTTTATATCGATAAAGACGGCGACGAGTTGACGGTGCGATGGAATTTCCGCGCCCGGGACCAGCTTTGCACCTTTGTTTTTTCCTATCGCGTCGATGGCGCTGTCGAGCGCTTTGAGGATGCAGCCGTGTTTTACTATCAGTTTATCGGTACCGATTGGGACCGGCCACATCAGCAGGTTCGGCTGACGGTCAAGCCACCGCAAGAGATTGCTGCGGAACAGGTGCGCCAGTGGCTGCACGGACCATTGTGGGCGGCATCGCGAACCGAATCCGATGGCAGCATTACCGCTTTTTGTGACAATCTGCCGGCGCATCACTACCTTGAATTGCGCGCCCTCTATCCGTCACAGCTGTTTACCGGTTTGCCCCTGACTGAACGCCGGATTAGAGCAACAGTGATGCGGGAAGAGGCAGAATGGGCTGAAGAGGCCAATCGCAAGCGGCAGCAAAGGATCGAAAAACAGGCCAGACAGGAGGCGAGATATCAGATGGGATTTCCCATCGCTGTGATTCTGAGCGCAACCGGGGTGCTGATCTGGATCTGGCTGTTCCGCAAGTACAGACAGCCGCGGCCAAAGGTAGCCAAAGTCAGGTTACAGTCGGATATTCCTGCCGATATGCCACCGGCCTGGGTCGGTTATCTGTTACATGGCAGAAATGTCAACGGCGGTGACCTGGTGGCAACCATATTCGACCTCGCCCGTCGCGGATTTATTCAGGTCAGTGAAAAGCAAATTCAAAAGAAAAGATTATTCGGCGGCACAAAAGAAAAAACCATCTATACCCTTGTTGTTAACCGCTCGGTCTGGGAAGAGAAAAGAGCTGAGCTTAAGCCGTTTGAAGAGGATATCCTCGATTTTTATTTTAACGAGTTGTCAGAGGGAACAGACCGCATCGATCTCGAAACGCTGCAGAAAAGAAAAAGCAAGTTGACCTCTTTTTTCACCAAATGGCAAAAGAAGGTGAGTAAAAGCGCCAAATCGCAGGACTTTTATGATAAAAACAGCATAAGGGGTATGACCATAGCGGTTATTTTTGCTTTTGTGCTTTTGGTCGCCGGCGGTGTTTTGGCTATTTTTTTCGGGCTTTGGCCTTTACTCGTCTCGGGAATCGGTTTTGTTCTGATATTTGCTTCATTGGCAATAGGACAACGCACACTTGAAGGTGAGCGTCTCTATCAGCAGTGGAGAGGCTTGCAAAATTATCTGAGAAAATATCATTTCCGCGCAGCTGATCGCAGTGCGGTTTTGCAGAATATCGATCGTTATCTGGTCTATGGCGTTGTTCTCGGACTCGGCAAAAAAATCTATGAAGAGCTGGCGACACTGATACCCCGTGATCAGCTGGCCTCTTATGTACCCTGGTATGCGACGCAAGGCGGTTCGTTTTCGCCGGCCTCTTTTGCACCGGCCTTCAGCTCGATGGTGTCGACCATGAGCTCCAGCTCCGGTGCCGGCGGTGGCGCATCCGCAGGCGGTGGTGGTGGCGCCGGCGGAGGAGGCGGCGGCGCCGGATAAATTTATTTAATGGTTTTCCACTCTGACAGCCCAATCCGAGGTGTAGGGGGCTGTCCAGGTTTGTATACCGGCGGTTACGGGCACAGCAATCTCGTCATATGGCCGTTTGGCATCAACGGCAATGGCACCGAGACTACCGCTTAATCCCGAGCAATCGATTTGAATTTGTTGCGTATCCTCCCGGTAATAAATCATTTTTTTGCGATCCGGCGTCTGTAAAATCAGTGCATCTCCATTTTGCTGCGGCAGCATCTCTTTGTCGAACCAGGTTTTGGCAAAGATGGACCAGGTCTTGAGTTCGGTTTTGTTTGGGTAGGGCAGCGAGCCGAGTCTTGAAGAGTGATCTCCGGTTAAATTGCCCCAGATATTGGCAACCCCGCCGGCCATCATGGAATGCCATAGTCCCCGTCGCGTCTCTTCCAGGGTGTAATCTTTGGGGCGGTTTCTGACCCGAAAGCGGTCTTCTGAAATAACCGGCCGGCCGCTCGCGGCTTGAAGGGCGTTTTTATAGACCTCGACGGTGGGTTTGTGATGTTCATAGCTGGCGCAGTTGAGGTTTTGGTTCCAGGCAATATAGGAAGAATGATCCGTTCCGCTATTCGGACCCGCCGGACGGGCGCTGAGAAAGTGCGGCCATCCCAGGTGATCCTGCATATAGTCGTACCAGCTTTTGATCTGCGCAGCGGTTACCCACTCGTCGAGATCAAAGCCATATCCGGCGCTCCAGTTGGGCAATGGACCGAGGCGGGCGGCAATATAGCGCTGTAAGCGGCGATCAGCGCTGCTGTTGATGCCTTCCGGCGGTACCATATTGCGCTGTTGATCCCCCCATATCCAAAAGTGCACGAGACCGCCGCGACGGTGAACGCGGAGAATCAGATCCTCCAACGCTTCAAAGGTGCGCGGATCCGGGTCGCTGCCGCTGTTGCCGCCGTTACCGCTTTCGCTGATGTCGGTCCAGCCGTGTGCGACACTGAAAACATGTACACCGGTAAAGCCGTGCTCCTCTATAAAGAGATCGAGATCGTTATCTATTTTGGCTGGATTGTTATAAAACTCGTCCGGTGTTGTATACATGACCAGTTGCGGAACAAAGGCTTGTTCCGTCTGATCATTTCCCCGCGGTATCACCCAGCGGGTTTGCGAATCAATGGTGTATGTAGTCAAAAATCCATAGAGCTGCGGAGCGGGATTTGTCTCTGCGATGATCTCCCCGCTTTTACCGTTTAAATCAGGATCGACGCTGCTTGTCTCGAATCGCCAGCGTCCCGGTTCTGTAGCGGTAAAGCGGAATGACCAGATGTTGTCGCCTTTGTAAAATAGTTCTGTTTGATGGCTCTTGCCGGAGGAATGGATAAAAGTAACCGTGGCGACGAGATCATAGGGATTACCGTTCCAGCTTTCGTTGGTCAGCTCCCATTCTTCAAACGGGTCATAGAGCCGGGTGATGCGATTCAGGTTATCCCCGTCACCGACGATAATGGAAAAGGGATTGCAGGCCAGAATAAAAGCGACAAGAGAAACCATCAGCAAGAATTTACGCAAAAACATTTTGTCCTCCCGGATTTAACACCTATAATAGTAATAACAAAACCCGGGACAACTGCGGACGAAAAGTTTTTCATTTTCTGCAATAGCGGAATGCACGTTTCGAGTTTTCTGATTATCTGACTGCCGATGCTTTAAACGGTGGTAAATTGTTCTCTTGCCTCGTTCAGCCGCTCACAGACAGCAATACCATTCGGACAGACCGCTTCACAACGCCTGCAAGACTGACAGTTTGCAGCGCTCTGGTGAGGGGCTATCGTCCGCAGGGTTTCCCGCACCGCATCGATATCTTTTAATTGTTCGAGGTAATAATCCTTGCAGCGCAGGGTTGCGGTGATTTCGATCTCCTGCGGGCATGCGCTTTCGCAGCGACCGCACATCATGCAGTTCTCCGCTCGGTTTTTCCGTCTATGGTGCTGCAGGGCCTCTTCTTCACTGCCGCTGCAGGTCTCTTGTAAAGCCTGGAAATAGTCATCAAATTGCCCGTAAGAAGAGACGCCTTTGTTTACCGTCGTGATGGCCGGATGTTGAGCTATTTTTTTCAAAAAGGCCACCTGCAGATCGCGTTCTTTTATCCCCTTTAGCGTTTTCATGGCAATGACACCGATATTTTTGCGACCGGCCAGGTCCAGCTCCGGCTGCATTTCTTCATAACCGGGCTGGCTGAGTGAAGGCATAACAACGGAATAGAGCCCGGATTCGATACCGATGCGGGTGCACGCCTGAACGTGGCCGTGTGAGGTGAGACCGGCATAGCGAACTTTGCCCGCTTTGCGGTATCGTTCGAATTCTTCGGCAATCTTTTCATTGTCAATTGCCTGGCTTTTATGGCGGTTGAACATGAGAAAATCAATGGTATCGATGCCCAGCAGGCCGAGCACCTCGTCGATGTTGGAAAAATTGTCTTTTACCGCAACATAGACCTTGTGGCGTTTTTGTTTCAGTACCCTGGCGAGGTTGCGGATAGATGCGCCGCCTTTATATCCGGTAGAAATGTGTACGAGGTTGACCCCTTTTTCAATCGCATAATCATGTACCTCCGGCACTACATCCAGTCCGCCAAGGCTGAGCAGGGAGAGCCATATACCGCTGTTACCGATCTGCCGGTAGCTCATTTCGGGCTGGTAATTCAAGATTTGTTCCGCCGGTTGTTCTATGTTTTTTTCGCTGCGGCCCAATGCGGAAACCATACTCCCTATGGCCAGGGTGGAAATGGCCTGTGTCCGCAGAAAGGTTCTTCGGTTCATTTTTTTCTCTGTCATCTCTGTTTCTCCTCTTTTGAATCCAGTCCAGTGAAGGGGAAATTACCATTTCTTTCCAAAGTTCGCAAGGAAATTCAGGGCAATGTAATGGAGAGCTTGCAATATTATGCAGCATATGAGAGAACGGATCTAACAATAAAAAATCCGGGACTTTATTAGTCATCTAACGATATCAAAATCTGTGCACGGATATTCATTATCACTTGAGATCACTCTTGTCCAAAATAGAAACAGTCGCTGATAATTCTCACGCCAAGTTACTCTTCGATTTTACCCTGACAGATGGGAGAAACTTTGCGACGGGCTCAAAGCCGCAAGGCGCAATCCTCCTCATCTGTCAGGATATGACTTTTTTTGATAATCCAAAGAACTTTTTTGGGATTTAATAACAATTGATTTTTTTGAGTACACAAATTTAACATACGAGTTCAGATATGGGGGGATCATTTTGCTACTAAGGTTTAAAATCATAAAATAAGGTCTTCTCTGCTCTTTTGGGGATATGGCTTAATATAGCAACAATTAATTATATAAATGTGTTTATACATGCCATTTCATTTTTCCAAACAATTCCGTTCCTCTTGGCGTTTCTTGGCGAACTCGGCGGTTTATCTTATCCGCACGCAAAGCTCGCTGAGAAACGCCGAGAAGAACATGCCTGTTTACATGGATGAAATGCAAGAAAATATCAACAGAAAACACCAGTAATTACTTTTTATATATTTCTCTTCTTGCCAGCTGTTGAGATTTTATCCTGATAAAAACGCTTCTCTCTAAATCAAATCAGGTAATGAAATAGATACATTCTCAGCGATCCCTCTGCGGTTTTAGTTGTTAAGAACACCCCAAAAAATAGTAATGAATATTACTACTTTTAGTACAGCCCCGGGGCTAATGGCAAATAGAATATGTATTATATACCGCTAAATTCTACTTTTTCAAACAGCAGACTTGGGGTTCGCCAGGCGCTGTATGGATAGGGATCGTTGCCGACCCCGGCGAGCTGAGTCCAGAAGGTTTTGGCGTTACCGGAGATGTTCATTTCATTCACCGGTTTGGTTATTGTACCGTTTTCGATTAAAAATCCCATAATACCAAAGCTAAAATCACCGGTGGTGGAATTGGAGTTGCCGCCGATAAACCCGGTAATCAGAATCCCTTTGGTGATTTGTTTGGTGAGATCATCGAGCGAACTCCTGCCCGGTTGGACAATGAGATTTGATGTCGAACCGGTTGTTGGTTCCATTCCCAACTTTCTGCCGTAATAGTCGTCGATATAATAGTTACCAAGTATACCCTTATCGATCATGATTCGCTTTTTCGCGGCTATGCCGTCGCCGTCATACCACCTGGACCCGAGGCCTTTGGGAAACAGGGGATCATCGATGAGGGTGAATTTTTCAGACGCTATTTTTTCACCCAGTTTTCCTTCCAGAAAAGAGCTCTTCTGCTGCAGGGCACGGCCGCTCATGGGGCTGATCAGCATGCCGATCAGACGGCTACAGGTTCGGTTCTCGACCAGCATATCATACTGGCCGGAAGCGATTTTGTCCTGGCCGATCTTTTTCAGAGCCCGTTGCGCCGCCCATTTTCCCAGTTTTTCAGGATCGGGCAGGGCGTTGAAAAAGCGGCTTCTGGCGTAATAATAGTCTTCCGGACGGCCTCCGTTCGGATCGCTAACCGTGACTTCAGCGCCGGTTGAAAAGACGGTACCTTGTACATCCCCTTCAAGCCCGTTGCTGTGCAATCGCACGCCGCTGTATTCCGAATCGTTGTATCCCGATGTGCTGGAAATGATCTGATCGCTCTGCGCCATGGCGCTGGCCTCAATGGCACGGGCCAAGTCAACACGGGATTCGGCATCAATCTTTTCATAAGCGGAATCGTGCAGATTGAAATTATCCGGTTTTCCCTGCGGATAATATTTTGCATCCGGCAGACTGCGATACTCGTCCGGGGTGAGGAATTTGGTACCGGCAACCGCTTCGCTGATCAATTTGTCCAGCGTTTCCTTGCGGAAATCGTTGGTCGAATGGGAAGAGTATTTATTCGAAAGATAAATTTTTAACGATAACGAGTTTTGCGTTGACTCTTTGAGTTTTTCGAGCTTTTTATCGCGGAATTCGATTTCTATATTGCGCTGGTTTAGCACGGTAACGGCAACCTGATCGGCCCCCTGGTCCAGTGCTTTTTGCATGCTCCATTTGGCGATTTCGAGCTGTTTATCTTTTTTCATTTGAACTTGTCCTCAATTTTGATCAATCCTTCTGTTATGCGTTGAGACCACCAACGGTTATGGCTGAGACTTTGACGGTCGGCAGACCCTGGGAAACCGGTACGCCCTGGCCGTTTTTGCCGCAGGTCCAGCCGCCTTCCGCCATTTTGAGGTCGTCAGCAACCATGACGATTTTTTGCAATACCTCGGGGCCATTGCCGATGATGTTGACGTCTTTGACCGGTTTGGTTATTTCTCCGTTTTCAATCAGATAACCGGATTTCACATAAAAGGTAAAATCGCCGGCGCCGATATAGACTTCGCCGTTGGTAAAATCTTCAGCATAGAGACCTTTTTTAACGCTTTTGATGATCTCTTCCTTGCTATGCGGGCCCGGCAGCATATAGGTATTGCACATGCGCGGGAGGGGGGCATAGCGAAAGGATTGCCGCCTTCCGTTTCCGGTGGGTTTGACCTTGTAATGTTGTGCCGAAATGCGGTCGTGCAGATAGGATTTCAAGATACCATTTTCAACCAGGTAGGTCTCTTCGGTCGGATTGGCTTCGTCGTCGATGTTGAGCGAACCGCGGATATGGGCATTGGTGCCGTTATCGACGATGGAAACGAATTTTTCCGCAACCGGTTTATTGATTTTATCGCTAAAGATAGAGACTTTTTTGCGGTTGAAATCCGCTTCCATACCGTGACCGATTGCTTCGTGCAGGAGAATACCCGAACTGCCGGCTGCGAGGACGACTTCCATTTCACCTGCCTGTGGTTTGACGGCATCGAACAGTGCCACCGTTCGCCGCACTGCTTCGCCGGCGAGGCGATCGACGGTTTCGGGGGTAAAAAAGTCAATTCCTCGACGCCCCGAGAGGTTGAATCCATTTTGTTCACGAGCACCGTTCTGTTCAGCGAGGCAACTGACTGCAATCTGCCCCATGGGCCGATAATCATAAACCAGTTTGCCCTCGGATGTTGCGATCAACACTTTGCTGGTGTTGTTGATAAACCAGATATTTGATTTGATAATGCGCGGGTCGAGAGCAAACACTTTCTCGTTGATGGTCTGCAGAAAAGGGATCTTTTTATCGATGCTGACGTCTTCCCATGCGGTCTTGATGGGATAATAGTTGGGCACTGGCCGGGGGGTAAGTTCAGCTGTAGGGATTTGCGCGGAAGCATTGGCGATATTGGCTGCGGTTCTGGCTGCCTGTTTCATCGCTTTGAGACTGATTTCTTCGGTAAATGAATAGCCGGTCTGATCTCCTTTCAAAACGCGAATACCGACACCATAATCCACATTGCTATAGGCTCGGTTAACCGCTTTATCTTCCAATCCGATATAATTGCTGATGTTGTGTTCAAAATAAACATCGCAATAATCGCCACCGCGCGACAATGCCTCAGCCATGACCTGCTGAATGTGCTCCTCTGTGACTTGAAAGTGATTGAGATAATCTTCTAGTTTCATATTCGCTCCTGTGGGGATTGTGCCGGAACCGTTTGCCGCCTTGACCACATAGGGCAGCACCGCCGCACCGGCGGTACCGGCAGCACAGTTTCTCATAAACTCCCTGCGTGTAACCCTGGATTGATTTTTCATTGGCCGTTCCTCTTTTTTTCCAAATCTTTTCATTGATATCTAGTAAGACGATAAAAAGCCGTTTTGGTTCCACCGCAATTTGAATAAATATTGACCGGACCTGTTTTAACGGCCCTGTAGAATTTGAATCAACGCTGTTGTTGTGATTCGATCGCTCTGCCGCTATCGGACAACGCGGGCACTGCCACCGCCCATAATTTTTTCAACTTCTTTCAGCGTCGCCATCGATGTGTCACCCGGCGTGGTCATGGCCAGGGCTCCGTGTGCCGCCCCGTAATTTACCGCCTGAGCCGGGTCTCCGGTAGTGATCAGACCGTAGATCAACCCCGAAGCAAAGCTGTCCCCGCCGCCGACACGGTCATAGATTTCAAGCTCCGGCCGTTCAACCGATTCATGGAATTCGCCGCCGGCCCAGCAGACCGCCCCCCAATCATTGACGGTGGCGGTTTTGACACCGCGCAAAGTCGTTGCCACAATCTTGAGATTGGGATAGGTTTTGACGACACGCTGGATCATGTTTTTGAACTTGTCGACATCCAGATCGGAGAGGTTATCATCCACGCCCTCGACCTCGAATCCCAGACAGGCGGTAAAGTCCTCTTCATTGCCGATCATTACATCGATATAGGGTGCGAGTTTGCGGTTCACTTCCCGCGCTTTTTCCTGACCGCCGATTGACTTCCACAGCGAGGGACGGTAGTTGAGATCATAGGAGATAATGGTACCATGTTTTTTAGCGGCTGCCATGGCTTCTTCGAGAAGACCGGGCGTGGTTTCCGAAAGAGCGGCGAAAATGCCGCCGCTGTGGAACCATCTGCTTCCAAGGGTACCGAAAATATGATCCCAGTCGAAATCACCCGCTTTGAGCTGAGAGGCAGCGGTATTGCCGCGATCCGAGGTGCCGAGAGCGGCCCGAATACCGTAACCGCGCTCGGTGAAATTGAGACCATTGCGCACGGTCTGTCCGATGCCGTCATAGGGAACCCATTTGATCAGGCTGGTATCGACACCGCCCTGCATGATAAAATCCTCCACCAGCCGTCCGATTTCGTTATCGGCAAAGGCGGTCAAAACCGCGGCCCTCATACCAAAACACTTTACCAGTCCGCGGCTGACGTTATATTCACCACCACCTTCCCAGACTTTGAACTGTCGGGTGGTGCGTACCCGGCCATCTCCCGGGTCAAAGCGGAGCATTATTTCACCCAATGAAACACAGTCATACTTGCAATCTTTTTCGGGTTTGATCGTTAAGACAGGCATAAAAGAACTCCTTTTATTTTTAGTCAGATTAATCAAATTGATATTATGCTTAAAATTTGCCGGCAATTTCAACGGCTAATCGGGTTCTGTGGCTTATTTCGGAAAATTTTTCGCCGGAAATAAGGTCGGATTTCACCATCCAGCTGCCGCCGCATGCCAGAACCTTATCAAAGGCGAGGTACTCGGATAAATTTTCGGCGTTAATGCCGCCGGTGGGAATGAATTTCATCATTGTATAGGGGGCGCTCATGGCTTTGAGTGTTTTGAGGCCGCCAAATGCTTCGGCAGGAAAAAATTTAACCACGTTTAATCCAAACCCGAGGGCGCGTTCAATATCAGAGGGGGTACATATACCCGGAGTGACCGGTATATCCTGTTTTACGCAATACTCAACGACTTGAGGGTTCAGGCCGGGTGAGACGATAAATTTCGCTCCCGCTCCTGTCGCCCTCTTTACCTGCTCCACCGAAAGCACGGTGCCGGCACCGATGAGCATCTCGCGGTTATGGCGCATTTTTTTGATTGCTTTTTCTGCAGCATCTGTCCGAAAAGTGATTTCTGCGCAGGGCAAGCCGCCTTTGATCAGCGCCTCTGCCAGAGCAGGGGCATGGTCAGCATGATGTATCGCCACCACCGGAACAATTTTAACCTTTTCAATACGATTTAATATATTATGCATTCCAGTCTCCTTTACAAGTATTGCTTAGAGATGATAATTTTGAACCTTAATGTAGAAAGTTTCCGGCACTTTTTCAAGTGATACGAAAAAAACTATTTTTCCGCATTTTGATGAAAGACCCGGTAGATTAAGGATAAACAGTAAAACCGGT
>WJMF01000138.1 GCA_014728085.1 Candidatus Zhuqueibacterota bacterium | reverse complement strand
CTGCCAAGTTGCAATGATGAATAAAACGGAATTGCACTGGCCGCAGATAGTACAATCATGGTGAATGCTGAAATGACCGTAAAGTATTTATATCAGCTAATACAATATTTACCCTGATTCGATAATAAAACATGTTAAAAGAGCCTTGATATCAAATTTTAGCATTTTAGAGGCGCTTTTGATGACCTGGAAAGAAATCAACGTCCGGGTACCGGGAACCAAAGTGCAGAAATGGCGTTTTTGTATTTTAAAGGTTGACAATTAGATGCGAATTTTTTATATTGTACAGTAACTTTATTACAGCAAATTGCAAGGTGAGTCCTTGGAAACAAAACTAAAAAGCCTGGCAACCGTGCAGATGGGATACTCGTTTAGAGCTCGTCTGGAAGCTTCTGAAGGTGGTGATGTTGCGGTTATCCAGATGAAAGACCTTCTTGATGACAATACGGTCGACTGTGGTGATCTGGTAAGAATTGACATGGAGCCGGTCAAAGAACATCACCTTGTCCGGAAAGGGGATCTGGTGTTCCGATCAAGGGGCCACACATCCACAGCCGCAATTCTTGCTCAAGAGCCGGGCAAGGCGATCATCGCGGCCCCCTTGTTAAGAATACGGATTACAAAGCCGGATAAAATTTTGCCCGAGTATCTGAACTGGTATATCGGCCGAAGAGATGCCCAGTTTTTTCTGAACAGCAGGGCCAGGGGCACAACTCAAAAAATGATAAACAAACAGGTGATTGAGGAGCTGGAGGTTGTCTTGCCAAATCTGAAAACACAGAAAAACATCGTAGAGCTGGCTGCCCTCTCCACTCGTGAACAAACCCTGCTTCATGCACTGGCCAATAAACGGGAAAACTATCTTTCGGCAAAACTCGTGCAGATTGCAAAGGAAAGAGAATGAACCACGAAAGGCACGAAAGGTACGAACAACACGAAAACAAGGAAATTGCGCCTGAGCACAAGGCACAGCTGATCAACTATTTGAGAGCAACCGGAATGAAACTAGGTTTGCTCGTAAACTTTGGATCTTATCCAAAAGCTGAAATCACCCGAATGGCTCTATAACTTTACGTGTTTTTCGTGGTTATTTCGTGCCTTTCGTGTTTTTCGTGGTTAGTATAGGAGAATAAAAGATGAGCAACACAATCAACCAAAAAGACATCAACAACGCGGCATGGGCAGCGTGTGATACCTTTCGCGGAGTTGTTGATCCGGCGCAGTATAAAGACTATATTCTTGTAATGCTGTTTTTGAAATATATCTCTGATGTATGGCAGGACCATTATAAAGACTATCAAAGGCGATTTGGAGATGACGATATACGTATCCGCCGCAAGCTCGATCTTGAGCGTTTTGTTCTCCCAAAGATACAACTTGCCGAAAAGAATGACGAGACCGGTGAGGAAACGGTTCTGGATGAATTTCAAGCCAACTACTATAGTCTATATGAGCGCAGATCAGCCGCTAATATCGGTGAACTGATCAATATCGTTCTCGACCATATCGAAGAACACAACAAGAGCAAGCTCGAAGGGGTATTCCGCAATATCGACTTTAACAGCGAAGCGAATCTGGGGCGCACAAAGGACCGAAACAAGCGCCTGAAAACCTTGCTGGAGGATTTCCACAAGCCACAGCTCGATATGCGTCCGAGCCGGGTGTCCGAGGATGTGATCGGCAATACCTATATCTATCTGATCGAAAGGTTTGCCTCCGACTCGGGCAAAAAGGCCGGAGAGTTTTTTACGCCATTAAAGGTAACCGAGCTGGTAGCCAAACTGGCCGGGCCCAAACCGGGCGACCGCATCTGTGACCCGGCCTGCGGATCGGGCGGTCTGTTGATTCAGGCCGCAAGAGAGGTCGGTGACCGCAATTTTGCCCTTTTCGGTCAGGAATCAAACGGCAGCACATGGGCGCTCTGTCGCATGAACATGTTCCTGCACAACTTTGATAGCGCCCGCATCGAATGGTGCGACACATTAAACAGTCCCCTGCTGGTGGAAAATGACCGGCTGATGAAATTCGACTGCGTCGTCGCCAATCCGCCGTTCTCGCTGGACAAGTGGGGTGCCGAAAATGCCGAGAACGATCAATATAACCGCTTCTGGCGCGGCGTTCCGCCGAAAAGCAAAGGCGACTGGGCTTTTATCAGCCACATGGTGGAAACCGCGCTGGAAGAGCAGGGCCGGGTCGCCGTGGTGGTTCCGCACGGTGTGTTGTTCCGGGGCGCTGCCGAAGGCCGTATCCGCCGGAAAATGATCGAAGAAAACCTGCTGGACGCGGTGATCGGCTTGCCGGGAAACCTGTTTCCCACCACCAATATTCCGGTGGCGATTTTGGTATTTGACAAGAGTAGAGCAGGGACCACGAAATACACGAAAGACACGAAAACGGCGAAAGGTGCGAAAAATGATGTGATTTTTATTGATGCGAGCCGGGAGTATGTGTCGGGCAAGAATCAGAATACGCTGAGCGCCGGGCATATCGACAAAATTATGCGTACCTACAAGGAACGAAAAGAGGTTCTCAAGTACGCCCATGTCGCCGGATTCGACGAGATCAAAGAGAACGATTTTAATCTCAACATCCCGCGCTATGTGGATACTTTTGAGGAAGAAGAAGAGATCGATATCGATGCGGTACAGGCTGAAATCGAAGAGCTGGAAAAAGAGCTGGCCCAGGTGCGGGTAAAAATGGCCGAAAAGCTCAGGGAGATTCAGCGATGAGTAAAAACAGGAAAATAAATGTACTGGATACAGATATAACAGTAAATGCGATAAACCGGGAGGATTATATATCGCTCACCGACATTGCACGCTTTAAGGACAGTGACCGGACGGACTATATTATTCAAAACTGGCTTCGGAATCGAAATACAGTTGAATTTTTGGGTATCTGGGAACAGTTAAACAATCCCGGTTTTAATCCCATCGAATTCGATGGGATTAGAAAACAGGCGGGATTGAACAGTTTCGTACTGACGGCAAAACGCTGGATAGAAACAACCCATGCCATCGGGATTGTTTCCAAAGCTGGTCGCTATGGTGGCACTTATGCCCACAAAGATATCGCTCTCGAGTTTGCGTCCTGGGTTTCTGTTGAATTCAAGCTCTACCTGATCAAGGAATTTCAGAGATTAAAAGATGAGGAATCAAAACAGCTCGGCTGGGACATCCGCCGCAATCTGACCAAAATCAATTACCGGATTCATACAGATGCCATCCGGGAACACCTGATTCCGCCGGAATTGACCAGAGAGCAAATCAATCTGGTCTATGCCTCGGAAGCGGATCTCCTGAATATGGCGCTTTTCGGCAAAACAGCCCGACAGTGGCGGGATGAACATCCGGATGAAACCGGCAATATCCGCGACAGTGCCAATGTCTCACAACTGGTGTGCCTCGCAAATCTGGAAAATCTGAACGCCCATTTTATTCAGAAAGGATTAAATCAGGCGCAACGGCTGGAACGGTTGAACAAAATTGCGATTCAGCAGATGCGGCTG
>WJMF01000137.1 GCA_014728085.1 Candidatus Zhuqueibacterota bacterium | reverse complement strand
TGATTTTCTCTTGACATATTCAGAAATATATGGATTCCGAACATATTGAGCAGATATCACATTAAACTTTTGTGGTATGTCAATTTCAATTTTTATACTTCGTTCTAATTCAGAATCCGTTAGTTTTTTAACATTTTTATAATACATCCAACAGAGTTAGGGACTTTTATTAAACAATCAGGGATATCATATAAATTTTTTGAGATAATTCTATTTCTACCAGAATAGCCTTGAAAATCAATATTTAAATCAATCCCCTTTAATCCTTTTTCCAGTACATCTTTAATACAAAGTATCAAAACATTTTCATTTGAAATTTGTATGCAATACTCATGACCCGTATTCAAACGTAAAAATTTACCATTTTTATCCAGGTTTAAATTCCAATTACTATCATTCAAAATGTGTGCGTAATCTACTTGATCAGCAAGAAAATTCAATAATATTAATCTTATTTCTTTATCAGGAATAAATTTTTCGATTAGCTTTTGAGTATCTTGAATACTTTTTCGATTTAAATATTGCATATCTTTATTGTGTCTACTTGTAAGTCTAAATTATTTTTAACAATATAACAAATGCAGTACCTGCTATCCGCCATATCCACGTTTTTGTCTTGCCGTTTACCAAAAGTTGTAATGGATCGAGAATTGATGTTGTATAAACAACTTGTGTTTCTTGCCTGAATAAAAAAGCGGATTAAGCAGTTAGCAGATGCTAAATATCTATTCAGAATGAATCTGTGAAATCTGCGTAATCCGTTTCATCCGCGTTTTAATCCGTGTAATCCGCGTTTTAATCCGTTTCATCCGCGTTTTAATCCGTGTAATCCGCGTTTACACCTCTGGTTTCCAGCCGGGTTCATAGAGCCGTTGCCAGAGACTCATGGCCTCCTGGTCATTAAGGATATGACCGTTGCGCTTGTTGATGTCCAGGGTGCGGCCGACCCGCAGGGATATATTTCCCAGCAATCCCAGCAACACGCTTTTGTGTACCTCATCGGCCGGTGCATTCAGCGTCTCCAGGCCTCGTATAGACTGGACAAAATTTTCCGCATGGCGATCGTTGAGACCGGGATCTACCGTATCACCTGCATCCACTTTCCCCTCTTGTTCTCTGGTGTTGTAAACGAGGTTATTATCCAGATCAAAGATTTTATAATCGCTGTTTCCGTCATAATCCAGGATGCCTTTTGTACCGAAGAATAAAACATCCGTGTGTCTGTAGGTGGCGTCAAATTGATTGGTTGAACGGCCGCCCCAGGTGACCAAAACACCGTCGTCGTATTCGATCATAATTTCCTGGGTATCGGGACATTCCCAGTCATCGACATTGCGATAGTGCCAGCGTCCGCCGAATGATGAAACCCGAATGGGGTATTGCACATCCAGCGCCCAACGGGCGATATCCAGCATGTGCGTACCGTTATTCAGCGCTTCTCCGGTTCCCCAGTGCCAGAACCAGTGCCAGTTGTAGGGATGCACGTTATCGCGATACGGTACCCGCGGAGCCGGACCCTGCCACAGATCCCAGTTGAGATAATCGGGAACGGCAACTTCATTGCCGAATCCAATAGGCAGGCGTTTTCGACAATAAAAACATTTTGCCATATAGACATCACCGATAATGCCATCCCGAATAGCCCCTATCATCTTGTCCACCTTGTTCATCGAACGCCGTTGTGTCCCCACCTGAACCTGCTTTCCGGACTTGCGCCAGGCTTGTACCAGCCACTCTCCTTCACGCGGATTGTGAGCATGCGGTTTTTCAACATATACGTGTTTACCGGCCTGAAGAGCCTGAATGGCCATCGGAGCATGCCAGTGATCCGGAGTGGCAATGACCAGAGCATCCAAATCCTTGTCATCCAATGCCTTTCTGAAATCGATGCAGGCTTTGGGTTCTTTTGCCTGTTTCTCCTGAACGGCCTTGACCGCATCGTCGAGATATCGGCTATCGACATCGATGACAGTTTTCACCTCAACGTTATCGAGAACAGCAAATTTTTGAGCAAGACTCTTTCCCCGGCTACGGATGCCGGCGACACCGACGACGACCTTGTCATTTGCCGATTGCGCGTAACTGGATTTAGAGAATGGCAGCACACTTGCGGCTGTGGCGGTCACAGCCGCTGTTTTTAAAAATTGCCGACGATTGGTTGATTGCATAGCTCTCTCCCGTTTTGATTTATTTTACAAATTTAAATTTTACAGGTCACACTCGTTACTATCTATTATGAAAAAAATATATCAAAATAACAAGTAACTTTTGTCTTTTACGGTAAATGGGTCGCATTGTCACTGCTTTTGGCTTTGGGTAGCATTTTTAAGAGAAACAAAAATTTTTACAAAAAAGAGTTGCATTATTCAGGATTAAATTGTAATTTTGTTGGTTAATTAAAGTACACGGGTATTATCCGCTTTTTATTCCAAATGATATTGCACAACAATAGAATTTAACAGAACAAGCGCAGGGTTGCTCAACAGAACAAACCGGCGCATCTCTATGTAAAAAGCAGAATACGGTTGTGTACGAAACGTTCAGTAATAGTAAGGATTTGTAAGATGGAAAGAGGCACAGTTAAATGGTTCAACGGCTCCAAGGGCTACGGCTTTATCTCTCGCGAAGAGGGTGAAGACATTTTTGTTCATTACAAAGCAATTGAAGGCGACGGTTTCCGCACTTTGGATGAAGGTGACCATGTCGAATTCGAAATCGGCGAGAGCCCCAAAGGTCTTCAGGCGACCAAAGTCGCAAAAATATAAGTTGGAGATCCATTTTTTAACAAAAAACCCGGCTTTGGCCGGGTTTTTTTGTTGGTAACGGTTTACTCTGAAAACGATCAAACCATTAGAACTCGATTACAAATCAATAAAGAGGTAATCAACAGCCTTTGTAAATTAAGCGTTCGTGTTCAGGAATCCAGCCCCAGAATTTTTCGATTCAATTGTGTGTCGGTTTCACTGCCGGCAAAATCATCAAAAGCAACATCCGTGGTTTCGATAATGTGGTTGGCAATAAAGGGAGCTCCCTCTCTGGCGCCCTGTTCCGGACTTTTGATGCAGCATTCCCACTCGAGAACAGCCCAGCCATCGTAATCATACTCTGTCAATAACGAAAAAACACGACTAAAATCAACCTGACCATCTCCGAGAGAACGAAAACGCCCGGCACGCTTGATCCAGGGTTGATACCCGCCATAGACACCGACCAATCCGTTGGCGTTGTATTCGGCATCCTTGACGTGAAAGGATTTGATGCGCTCGGCAAAAAGTTCGATAAATTCCAGATAATCGAGCTGCTGCAAAATAAAATGACTCGGATCATAGGTAATAGACGCAGCCGGATGTTCATCGGAAATCTCAAGAAACATCTCAAAGGTGGCGCCGTCAAAGAGGTCAGAGCCCGGATGCAGCTCATAGGAAATTGAAATGTCGTTATCTTCCGCCATGTCCAGCAACGGCTGCCAGCGTTTGTATAGTTCGGCAAAGGATTCTTCAATCAGCCCTTCCGGACGCTGCGGCCAGGGATAGACCATATGCCAGGCAAATCCACCGGACATGACCGGAACACTTTTTAGCCCCAGATTCACCGAAGCGGTAATGACCTTTTTGAGCTGGTCGGTAGCCCACTCTGTGCGTTCCTGCTCGCTCAATCCTTTCGGGTAAAACGGCTGAAAAGCGGTTTCATAAACCTTGTTGGTCGCAAGCACCTGTCCCTGCAAATGAGCGGCCAGTTCGGTGATCTGCAGGCCCAGAGCATCGAGCCTTCCCTTTAAATCATCACAATACGTTTTGGAATCGGCAGCTTTATCAAGATCGATAACCTTGCTTTCCCATGTGGGTATCTGTACAGCTTTATATCCCAAACCGGCAACCCATTTACCGATATTCTCGAGATTATTGTATGGTGGATCATCGCGTAAAAACTGAGCCAAAAAAATGGCAGGACCTTTAATCTGTTTCATCGCTTATCCCCTGTTTAGAACATCATGTGTTTTAGATAATATAACATAATTATTGCTTTAAACAAATTGAATCAAATATTTATCCGATTTCCGTCAGGCAGATTGAATAGCTATTCCACCAAAACCGTTTTAGAGCTAACCACCTGTGATTGCGGAATGGTCAAATTCTGCTGACCTGTGATGGCAATGGTCACATCCTGAGTGGATGAATTGTCGATTTGCACGACGACACCTTGTTTTGCATCGAAATAATAGGTTCCCTCAACAGAGCCGTCTCCTTCCATAAAAAAATTAAAACCCTGTTGCGACCCTTCTCCTTCCAGCGTAAGGTCACCGACATATTTCACCTTGAGACACTCATGACCATTCCAGGTCTCTGTGCCCATGGCCGTATATTCAACATCAGGGGTGACAACGACCTTACCGCCCATGGTCTCGATCGTATCCGGATCGGTAATTTGCCATACACCATCCTGACTCACACTCTCTACCGGCAATTTTGGGAAAAAACGGTAAAACAGCTGCTCGGGATCAGACCCGCCCTGCATCATTTGGGTTTTCGGAAATGTATCAATAGTCGCGACATCGAGCGTGTTTCCCCATTTTGTCATTTCTACTTTAATCCTTTTGTTGAGCAAGTCCTGCATCGACAATGTCGTATCGATTCGTGCGCTGCTCACATCGATGACAAAGTCTTCATAAACGGCATGGAGAAAAAGCGTTTCATCCTTTAGGCTATCCGCTGTAAGGGTAACCAGAACATCTGATTTAATATCAGAAACGTTTTCCTGGCCCATCATCTCCTGCACCATTTTAACCGAACTATCAACTTTATACTTATAGCTGCTGCCCGGTTCCAGTTTGTACTGCAGTGAAATATCACCGCTAAATGCCAGTGACACCATAAGAATGATCAAATAAACGTAGAACAGATTTTTCATTTTTGCTTCTCCTGTTTTTGTTTAGTTTTTGCTGGTTAAGACAGGTCTTTCATCCATATTGGCGGTATACCAGGCGCTGAGATACAGCAGCCGAACGACTCTGCAGAGTTTGTGATAATCGATCTTATCAGCGTGATCGGTGACTTTATGCAAATCCGGGGTTTCTTTGGTACAGAAAAAAATGACCGGAATATCCTTACGTGCAAAGGAAGCATGATCGCTGTTGCCGAAATAAAATTCACGGTCATAGGCAAGGGTGAGGCCGACTTTTTTATTCTGTTTTTTTACAATTTTGCTCAGGTCCGGCGAACGCTTGTACCCGATCAGAGTGAGGGAATCGGGATGGTTGCGGCCGATCATATCCATATTGAACATGGCAACGGTTTTTTCAAGCGGAAAGAGCGGCGTCTCGGTATAGGCTTTGGAGCCGTATAGCCCTTTTTCCTCACCGGCAAAGGCGATAAAAAGGATGCTGCGCCCGGGCTTGATCTCATTATGCGCAAAAGCGTGGGCAGCGAGGAGGACACCGGTGGTACCGCTGGCATTATCGTCGGCACCGTTGTAGATGCTGTCCTGTTCCGCAGGTGCATTCCTGATAAATCCAACGTGATCGTAATGAGCACCGATAACCACCACTTCGTCCTGTACAGCCGGGTCAGACCCCTTTAACAGACCCACCACATTACGGGTGGGAAAGAGCTGACGGTCCGTGCTGGTCTGCAGCAAAGCCCTGGAATCGAGGGGATAAGAATTGGGCGTCATGGTGCTGTCAATGCTTTTTTGAATACTTTTAAGCTCATCAACACTGCCGAACAGGCTTTGAATGACCTTTTTGCCCACCTGGATCGACGGTATTTTCTCATCTTCCTCCATGGCCAGGGTAAAGGGCAAGGCGTTATCAGGGATAAATTTATACAGGCTGGGCCAGGCAAATCCCCGCGGCTTTAGGGATATGCTGTGCAGCGGGTCAGAAGTAATTAAAACGGCGGCGGCACCGTGCTCGATGGCATTATCGATTTTATACTTTGCCTGCAAATAGTGAGAATCCTTTTTCAGATGAAAGGGGCTGGCCGGATTTTCCTGTTGCGGGCCGCGTTTGAAAACAAAAACGACTTTTCCCTTAACATCCAATCCGGCATAATCATCGTAATCGTATTCAGGCGCAGAGATGCCATAACCGGCAAAGACCACAGGGGCCAGGGTTTTTCCGTTTGCCGTCATGCCATAGGGCATATAATCCCTTTTGATTCGAAACGCTTTCGTTTTACCGGAAGCATCGATTAACTCCAATGTGTTGCTATCGCCCAGGCTTACCTGGCTGAGATTAAAGTTATGAAAATAACTGTCGTTGACGGGTTGCACGCCATATTCGGCAAACCGCCCGGCAATATATTCTGCCGCCAGTTCAAGCCCGGGGCTGGGGGTATCGCGTCCGAGCAGGGAATCCGAAGCCAAAAAAGCCAGATGTTTTTCAGCAGCAACCGGATTGATGGTTTCAAATGACTGACTGGACGGCTGTGGACCTTTTTGGGTATAAAATACATTACATCCGAATCCGACAAGGAAAAGCAGGGTAAGGAAAAGAAGACCCTTTTTCAATATAACCTCCTGTTAAATAATTATCTTATCATATCATCAAGTATACTACGGTAATTTACATTTTATGTTTCTCTGGCAACACCTTTTTTGGTTTTGTCGATAACCGAAGTCGCTGTTTTGATCAAGCCGGCGATATCCGCCAGATCCGCCGGCAGAATAATGGTATTGTTGGTTTTTGCCAGATTGCCGAATTCCGTGATATACTGCTCCGCTACGCGCAGGTTTACCGCTTCCAGACCGCTTTTTTCGTTTATGGAAAGAGCAATCTCCCGAATACCGGCTGCAGTCGCCTCTGCGACCTTGCGAATCTCTTCAGCGCGACCTTCCGCTTCGTTGATCCGCTTCTGCTTTTCGCCTTCGGACCTGGCAATGAGCTCCTGTCTGTCACCCTCGGCGCGGTTGATCTTGGCCTGGCGGTCGCCTTCCGATTCGGCAATAAGGGCGCGCTTTTCCCGCTCCGCCCGCATCTGTTTTTCCATGGCATCCTTGATGCTTTGCGGCGGCACGATGTTTTTCACTTCATAACGCGTCACTTTTACTCCCCAGGGATCCGAAGCTTTGTCCACAGCTTCGACGATAGCGCTGTTGATCGTCTCCCGCTCTTCAAAGGTTTTGTCCAGTTCCAGCTTTCCGATAATACTGCGCATGGTGGTCTGGGCCAGCTGGGTGGAAGCAAATTGATAGTTGTTGATGCCATAAGAGGCTTTACGGGCATCAATGACCTGAAGATAAAGGATACCATCCACTTCAACCGAAATATTATCCCTGGTAATGCAGGTTTGGGAAGGCACATCTATGGCTTGTTCTTTCAGGGTGTGCTTATAAGCCACTTTGTCGAGAAAAGGGGTCAGAATATGAAACCCCGCTTCCAGCGTGTTCTGATACTTGCCCAGACGTTCGACGATAAACGCAGACCGTTGTGGAACCACTCGCAGCGTTTTGGAAAAAACGATAATAACAAAAACAACCAAACCTAGTAAAACGATGGTAAATGCATCCATTTTTACTCTCCTTATATGGATTTAACCTTCAGGGTCAGATTATCCTTGGAAACGACAATCACCCTGGTACCGGCCGCGATTTTTTTATCCGCTTCCGCTTTCCATGTCGATCCATGAAACTCGACTTTACCGAGTTTTCCGGGTTGAATCTCTTCGATGACGGCGGCATGTTCGCCGATAAAGGTGTCGATGTTTTGATCCGAGTCGTTCTTGCCCTGAACATAACCGTGGAAAATCCGGTGCATCCAGCGGCGCAACGAAAGCAGCAATGTCAGCGAAAAGACAAGAAAAAGAAGCAGCTGAATGTTGAGCGAATAATCGGCAAAAATACAGACGATAGAAACCATGATTGCGCCGACACCGAAAAAGAAAATGACAAATCCGGGCATGGCGAATTCCCAAAACAGCAAAAGCAATCCAATGATAAACCAGACCAGTGCCGGATTGACCAGCTCTTTTAACGCTTCCATGTTGTTTTTCCCTCCTCTGCCATAAATACCCAAAACCTGATAAAAAATTCACATTTTTTTTACCCTTGCCGGCCGGCAACGTTGTTTTGACAGCAACGAACCGCCTGCGCCGTATATGTCCCTAACGGACAACAGTCCGGTTAAGGATATCAGGATGGATTCATGAATCCTCAAAATACCGGATACAATAATACCATGTCGCTGAAGAATAAAAAAAGTTATAGTTCCCTGCCACCGGCAAAAACCCGGTCTGCCTTTACCTGATAACGGTCCGCCTGCTCCTGAATCGAAGCGATGATCAAATCCGCCTTTTTCCCGACCTGGATGCTGCCGGTATAGCCGGAAAGATCCTGGTGCAGTATAAAAGAACGGGGACGATAAATTCCCAAAACACGGGCCGGTGTCTGACAGCACATCCTGATGCTATTGGTAAGCGCATCATCGAATTCCATGGCCTCGTGATGGCGGTACCAGATGCCGTCGATAGGATGCGTCAGCCAGGTCAGAAGATTCGAAATCGCCTTGTCCATGGTCAAAATGCTGCCGAACAGGGTGTTTTCAGACTCGACCACGCGCAGATATTCTTCGTTTTCGCTTACCTTGCCGGCAATTTTAAACATCTCAAAAGTGGTGATATTTTGCATGCCGGTCACGAACATGCTGTCGGTGATGACGACGACACTGCGAAACCCCTTTCGCGTGATGGTATCGAGTACATATTCCGGACTGACGTGATATCCGTCCGTAATCATCTCGACAATGACATCCGGTGATCTGAGAATGGTTTCAACCGCTCCCCCCTCTTCAAAAGGTTTGGTGGAGCTACCGGTCGGTCCATTGAGAAAATGAGTTGCCAGGCGCAAACCCCGCTCGACGGCGGCTTTATATTGAAGACCCGTGGCGCCGGTATGGCCGGCTGCGGCAACAATGCCTTTATCGTTCAAATACTCTATAAAGTCGAGTCCGGCCTGGCCGTGCTCCGGCGGAACGTTGACGATAGAGATTCGGTTTCCGGAAGCATGCTGAAGCGTTTCGAATAATTCCTTCGAGGGGATATAAAAATATTCCGGATTTTGCGCCCCGCGAAAAGCTTCCATTTTCATAAAGCTGCCTTCGAGATAGAGGCCGGCCACCATTTCGTTATACAATTCATTGCCGGGCAGGGACAAAAATTCATTCAGCAGCGATAAGGATTGTACGAGCTGTTGAACAGGTGCGGCAATGGTGGAAAGAACGATTTTTGTCGAACCGGTTTGATAATAAAAGCGCATCGCTTTTTCCAGCGCCCGGAAATAGTGTTCTTTTTGCAGGCTAAACCGTTTTTCAGACGGCAGATAAACACCGGCGGAAATATCGAATCCCCTGGCGCCATTGGTGTGCAGATCGATAAAACCCGGCAATAGATAGGTGTCCCGGGCGTCGATAACCCGGTCCGCCGGTTGCAAATCCGGAGAGTCACCCACATAGGTGATAATGCCGTTCTCCACTATGACCGCGCGTTTTCTAATGACCTCTGAAAAAACAACCCGGGCGTTCTTAATGACAATGCGTCCGGATTCCGGTTTGGACGGGCTATTCATGTTTCAGGCCCAGGATGTTACTGATATTTTTATACATGATTTTTTCATAAACCGTTTTGCGGATTTTTCCCTTGTCCAACGCACTTGAAAACCACTGCAGATGCGGTCTTTTGTCGCGGATAGAGCAGTAATCGAGAGCAAAGACGAGCCGGTCCTGAAACTCGTCGATAAATTCAAAGGCAAAGGATTCGTCGCGGCTGAGCGCATTTATGCCGCTGTTGGCGGAAAGGTCGCCGTAAAGGTTGGGATATCGCCTCAGCAACCGCGGTAAAGTTCCATCAGGCGCAACCGGACCTTCGGGATAGGTGGTTTTATCCTCCGGTGTCACCCCGCCGCTGATCTCGCTCCAGAAAGACATGGAATGGCCGAAGAACAAGAGGCCGGGAAATCTCTGCAGCGTCTTTTCAAAGCGCGGCAATCCCATCTCGTCGACCGGACCATAGTCCGGTGTCCCCCTGAGCGAGGTGTGAAAGGTCACCGGAAATCCCAGAGATTCACATGCCGCCAGCAAGGCCCAAAGCCTGCCGTCATCCCAATCAATTTTGGCGGTCAGCTCACCCAGGCCCCGGCAGCCAAGGTCTTTGTACTGCTGCAAAATAACTTTAAAAAATTCCGTGTCGGATTCATAGAGAGAGCTGGTCAGCCGCGGATCGATATTGCAATAGGGAATAAATCTGCCCTCGTATTGGTCGCATATCGACAGCACTTCGGCAATGCTCTGATTATCCGCCACCACCTCGATGCAATTCATCGGCAGAATAATGGCTTTTGCGATGCCCAGCCGATCCATCATCTCTATTTGCTGCGCCGCCGAGAGCATGGGCTCGCTCTCCGGCGACATGCGAATCAGAGGGTTGCGATAGACATGGGCATGAGCATCGATAATCATGATATGACTCTACTTAAGACCGGTTATTGCGGGATTCGGTAAAAAAAGTGCTGAATCCGCCGATGGAGGAATCATCTCCCTCATCGTTTTCCAATAATGAGGCTGACTGTTCCACAACTTTTTTATAGGCTGCTGCGTGCTCTTCGATAATGGCGGTATCGAATTGTTTGAACCAGGGCACCTGAAAAACGCTTTGATAGACCTTTTCCGCCACCGGATAAGCGCCGAGAAAGCGGCTTTTATCGACATCGTCGGGCAGATGGGCAAATCGGGTCGGTTTACCGTGGCCGTACACGTCTGTTTCCGTGAAAAGCGGATGCAGATGCAGCGGCGTATTGCTGCCGGGATTGCATACCGATCCTTCAGCGCCAATGGCTTTGGCAAAGGTCTGCAGCGAAAGTCCGCCCAGCTCCTCTTTGTTGTATTTCATCAGCGGAAAGTACCAGCCGCCTTTGGTGGTTTTCGAGCTTTTCAGGGGGCGAATCAATTGAATAGCGGGTAACTCTTCGATGAGATCGCAGAAATAGTTCATCGCCTTGTCGATTTCCCGCATTTGTTCGGGATAGTGACGCAACTGTACCAGACCGAGCGCCGAGGTAAGCTGGTTGAGGCGGTGTTTATACCCACCGGCGGGCAAACCGGCGTATTTTTGTAATGCGTTGGTCTCGATTTCGTTATGACGGGCATAATGGCTGAACAAAAGGCCGCGGTCAAAAATTTCGCGGTCGTCGGTGAAAAAGATACCGGCTTCGCCGATGGCAAAGGACTTGCCCGACATGAGCGAAAAAGCGGAAACCTCGGTCAACGAACCCACCTCCCTCCCTTTATAAAGGGCACCATGCGCATGCGAGCAGTCTTCCAGGATGGGTATATCGTATTTGGCCGCCACGTTTTTAACGGAATCGACATCCGCCGGCATGCCGGAATAGTGCACCACAACGATGGCTTTGGTGCGGTCGCTGATGCGGCGTTCGATGTCATGCGGATCGATACAGAGGGTATCGGCATCGACATCGGCAAAGACCGGCGTGGCGCCGAGATTGTACACCTGCAGAATCGAGGCCCAGTAGGTCAGCGTCGGCGCGATCACCTCATCGCCCACACCGATCCCCATGGCATAAAAAGCGTTGAGGATGGCTGCCGTACCGTTGGGGCAGCATAAGGCATATTTACGGCCGAGGTTTTCAGCGTATTGTTGTTCAAATGTTTTCGTCACATCAAACCCGGACAAATTTCCGTTTCGCAGCATATCGAGCACTGCGGTTTCATGCTCGTCGCTAAAGCGCGGCCATTTGAACATGTCGGTTTGATCCAGAGTGACGCTCGCTTTTCCGCCCAGGAGGGCGAGTTGATCTTTGCCTGGTGCCATTCTATAATCCTGTTTTTTTGTGACATTGATTTTTCAAGACTGATGCCTGTTAACATCGGGTCTATATAAAATAGTAAAATAGAGCAAAACATCAATGTAAATTTTTTGTTAACATGGGGAAATTTCATGCCGGAATGAGTGGTATTGGCAAAAAGCCTCACCCAAAGTCGGGTAGACGCAGGATGGGCCTGTGGCCCATCTTTTCAAACCTCTGCGACTTTGCTCCTCTGCGCCGCAGCGTCCAAAAATGTCCCGCACGGAGGCACAAAGACACAAAGGTTTCAATATACAATCATTTTGGGTTGCGGGGACTCTAGATAAATTTGTCTGTTCATCATTCATTCGGATTACATTTTAACATAGGGATATCAACGGCGTTTTATACCGGTTGGTATTTTGTTTTTCAGTCGTTTTTCCTTGATCAAAAACAATAAACCGGTTATATTTGCATCATACTCGAATGAAATCAATATACGATCCAAAAGGGGGATAGCATGCACAATGATAGGCAAAACCGAATCCGCCGACCATTCAGCCGCTTTTACAGCTATGCCCTCTGCTGATTTTTGCCGCTTTATAAGGAAATGATTTTACTTGTTCTGTTATGATTCGAAAATCAACTCTATTAGAAATGGTTAGAAATTTCTATCTTGAATTTATTATAAAGTTCAAATGCGGATTTTACCAGGGGTTCCATTCTTTCAGCATAGAGGTCGAGAGCATAGGCATGACTAAAAAAATGACGAAAGGCAAGGAATTCACCAAGTTGATTTTTGACTTGCGGGGATATAATTTTTTCGTGTTCGGATAAATTCAAAAGTTCTTTATGCCAGGTATTCCCTTGAGGTATTGAGATTCCCTTTTCTAAAAGTATTCGTTTTAAAATATTTTCTACACCGTTATAGAAATTGTGGAGAAGAGTGGCCACTCCAGCCAACTCGAGCATAGAGAGTTTTGGAAGAACATTGTGTGCGGGAAGTTCTGCAAAAACACGATCTATATTATCAATATCAACATTGATTTTGTCACAAAGGCTAGCCATATATACTTACACTTTCTTCCACAATCAAATCTTTAAAGCGTGACTTTTTTCCGATATCTACCAAATCGACAGGTTTTGACAAGTTAAAAATAAGCTCGCTATAAAATTTAAAAAATTGATCTTCAGGTAATCCTTCAACTGCCAAATCAATATCATTAACTTCCTGATTTAATTCGATACTCGAGCCAAAGAGCAATAATCGACGGATTTTATACTTTTTGGCGATTGCAATAATTGCTTTTTTATCTTTGTCAGAAATCATATTCAAAATATGATCGATTTATCTGTTAATATCAAGCATTAAATTTATGATAATTAAAATTCATCTCTCGCCCAAAATGGATTCGATGATATTAATAAACGTCATAGCACCGGTGGGCATAATCACGGCCACCTAACCAAAGAGATAAAAGAGAGGTCACAAAAAGCGTTCGTCTCCTGATTAAACCTTTGCGCCCTGGCGCCTTTGCATGAGC
>WJMF01000136.1 GCA_014728085.1 Candidatus Zhuqueibacterota bacterium | reverse complement strand
TCGGCGAGTGTGTTTGCCTTCTGTTTTTTGTTACCCGCCTGCTTGAAAGGTCAACAGCTTGATGCATTCCACCGCAGAGAGGGTGTGTGAAAACAGAGTGATTTTTATCAATTGTGTTTTATTTGACAAAAGATAAACCGCGAAGGTCGCGAAGAAAAATATATTCATGTGATGTTTTTATTTTATTTGTTAGTTTCCCTTCGCGGATGCACGGTATAAAAGGACGGAAACGTAAAGAAAGGCTGATGGCTGTTCAAAGTCCCGCCTGTTCAGCGCCAATACATCATCCTTCTTGTTTTTGGATTTTTCGCTTGTTCAGCCAGGCCCATAAAAACAGGAGCGCGATGACAAAGAGAGAACCGGAAATAAAGATATAGGCCAAAATATCCATCCCAAGCTTTGTCATGATGATGTAAAAAATACCCAGGAGCGCGAAAAAGACCGAACCGACCCATTCGCGCCGCCAGGCAAGGTAAAGAATCAAAAGAATCACAAAAGTGGGAATGAGGTGAATGATGAATCCCACCACGGCTTCCCAGAATGTGCTCTCTTTGCTAAAGACATCGAGCGCAAAGAGAGAGATGAAAATCGCAAAGAGTAAAGTCAACAGACGCGGCAACCAGAATAAAATCCTATTTTGTCGACTCTCCATGGCTATTCCCTCCACATTTTGCAAAGATACCGGCCAAAAGCCGGTATTCTGCTTGTTATTTTATACTGACGGTATCCCGCCAGTAGCGCAATTTGCTGATACCGGGTCGCGGGATGCCGTCCGGAAACTGCAGGCCGAATTCAATCGGCGGCTGGGCAAAGAGGGTTTGATCCTTGTATTTTAGCTTGACCGCATAGACAGCGGTGTATAGCAGTTCATCCCCCTGCTGTATGGTAAAGAGCTGATGCGCATCGGTTTCAAAATCGCCATATCGCACTTTGCCATGTTCGTAATCGTATTGCGGTCTGAGGTCCTTGTGGTGCAAGTCCATGCGTCGGTCCAGCTTGCTCGCCACCATGTAGGTGGTGTCACCGTCCTGAATTCTAACCGCTTTGGCGCCAAGGGGAGCATCGGTTTCCACCAGAGAGATGGCCTGCATTTTGTCATCGAGATCGCTGCCGCTTTGGTGCGGGATCAGGATGGTGGTAAAGGAGGCAATCTCGCCGGCATAATGCCATCGCGACAGCGACTGGTGTATGGCGTGTTCCTGCTGGTAATAGCGCTGTTCCGGATCGGTGCCGATTATGCGGCCCTCTGTTTCCCCTTCCGGGAAGTAGATGAGCAGGGATTTATGCGTCGGAAAGGCATGGTTGCGCAGACTGTCGTATTGGGTATCGAAATAGTTGTCTCCCTGCGCCAGAATTTTCCGCGTGTGCCATAGATTAACAGTAGTGTAAAAATCATCCTGCAAAAATGTAACCGCATCGAAAACAACAAAGATGTTCAGGGGTTTGATCCAGTTGACGATACGATCGTACTGCACGTGTCGATGGTCATCGGTCATGCGGGTGCGGCTGTAATCAAAATTGTCGAGCGATAAAAAATCGATCATTTCTGTGTGAACGGACGGCCTGTAGGCGCCGGAATTGCGGATGTACTCCATAACCGGTTGCCCGGCGATGGCGGCACTGTCCTTGACCGAATAGCGATAGAGGCCTTTTTCCTGTCCTTTAAATATCTTGCCCGGCCGTATAACGACGCGGTTGTGAAAATAATCGGCGCGATAGGCGCCGTACGGGCCGCTGGGCATCATGTCGCGATAGCCGCCGTCGTGCAGCAGGATCGAACCATCCGTCATCAGCAGGGAAATGTCATTTTCATCCGAATGACCGTGGGTCATCTTTTCCTCTTCCACCGGAATCGACAGCCGAAGGTATTCGCGATCCAGAAAACCGGCAATACCTTCGTCCTTGAAATTGAGCAGCATATAGGTCGCTTTGGCATCATAACCGCTGCGGAAGACGATTTTTTTGCCGATCACATCTTCAAGCACGATTTCGCTTTTGTTTTTGGGAGCAAGCGGTTTCAAGTCGTCATCGCTCCAGCGCCAGCAATCGATGGCGATGACGGCACCCCACATTGATTTTTTGCTTTTATCAAAAGGCCAGAGCGAGCGGGCGATACGGGTTGCTGCATACTTGATCTCGCCATCCTGAAATTCTGTTGCTGCTTTTTCCAGAATTGCCGTCCAGCGCCACCAGTTGCTGTAAAGATGGGCATCACCAAAGTCGGGGATCATGCCGTAAGGGGCCAGTAAATGGGTATAGAATTGCATCATATAGCGGGTGACGGCGAAGTTCCAGAATTGCTCTTCATCGAGATATTCCGCCAGTGAAACCAGGGAGTAGAGATGTATGGCATTATAATGGCTCGCGTCTTCGATTTCCCAGGCGCCCCAGCTATCTTCATAAATGGCTTTGGCGATCATTTTGTAGGTATCTGCCTGCGGATGATCGCCAACGGCTTTTGATGCCAGGTGGAAAACCTCGGCACGGATCATGCCCCGGTTCATCGCTCCCCATTCCTGGGTGCGCAGCTGCTGGTCACAGCTGAGAACGATGTTTTCAATGATGATCTCTTTATCTGTTTCGGAAAAAACGCCGCTTTCCTCGAGTTTCATATATGCTTTTATGTACATGGGTGCGAAAAAAAAGTTGCCGATCGGAGCAGGACCGCTTTCATACCCCGGTTTGTCAGTCCAGAAATCCTCCGGATAATACGTTCTGAATTCACCGTATTCCACCAGGCATTTTCGCGCCCGTTCGGCATAACGGCTGTCACCGGTAAGATCGTAGAGCCAGGCGCTGACATAGGCGAGAAAGATCGGTTCGGAAGGCGGCCTGTACCCAAAAACGTGTTCCAGATCGATTCCTCCGGCCCATTGCTGGATATATTCATCATAGTGGTTCCAGTAAGACTCTGCAGCCTCGGTCGCATAGCTGAGGTATTGATCGCTGTTGATGCGGACCGGTTCATCGGATATGGCAGCGGCTGCGAACAGGAATATCAGAATGGTGGACAGAGCTGTTTTTGTCATTGTTTTTCCTTTTCATTTTGATGTTTTATTTTGCTTTAAAAAGGTAAGAAATATGCATACGTCATACAATGATAAAGTTGACCTCTCATTGCTAAATGGTGAGAAAATGCTTATATTTCGTTATTGTTTGAATACGAGGGGGGAGAGAATACCTCATTTTATGGCTTTCTCTTTTCCTGTAAAGCGGGATTTGATGAATCGAAAGGGACATGTATGCCTGAACTGAAAAGATCCTCGGCCTGGACGCCGTACAGAATATCCGCACCGTCGATAGATGAGCTGGTAAATATAATAGATGATTATCGCCTTATGAACCTGTCGGTTCTGGATGCCATTGTTGCCCGTTATGACGGCGACCCCGGTTATCCCTTTATCGATACAAAGCTCAACACCACCAGCGGCGAGGATTTTGATCCGGTGGAAAATATCGCAGATACCTTTAAAGGCAAACAGGCGATTTATATCTGGATTCAGGGGCGCGGACTGGAAGCACTGGTTGAACATACACAGTGGTTGCAGCAATGCCGGTTCTACTCTGATGAGGAACGTCGCCGGCGAATCGACCGGCTGCGGCAAATCATCAACGAGGTTACCCTTTCACTCGAAAAAATCCGCCGAAAGAGCGGAAATCGTCTTTTTTTCTGCATGACCCCTGCCGGAGATGCTGTTGTTGCGGATGAAAAACGGGGATTGAAAAAAACGGATGTGCCCGACGGCGCCAATTTCAGCCATCTCTTTTACGCCAAGGGATTGTTGGCCTCCGCCTGGTTGTTGAACAATCCGGTCTGGCGGCAGGAAGCGATTTCGCTGCTTCAATTCGCTTTGCAGGACATTGAGAACGGAAGCTTTGTCAATGACAATGCTTTTTTTTACAACCCAGCAACTCTTGCCAGACCTATCTGTCATGAGGGTCCATGGATGATCGCTATCGGGGCGTTGGTCTGTTTTTATGAAAAGACAAGGGAGAAGCACTATTTGGAGCGCGGCAGGGCGTTTTACGACCATCTCGTCGATCACCATATCAATTTGGGACGCTTTAAGGGTCTTGAATACCATGATTACATAGATGCCATTGATTCCGCCGGCTTGCCCTTTTATGATCAGGGCAAAATCAGCTCCAGCCCCGGTCACGCTCTGGAAGCAGCGGGATTGCTGGTTAAATTGTTCAAAAACATGAAAGAAAGCGGGGATAAGGCGTTCGACAGCGTATTGAATTCCTCCGCCGAGCTGCTGCCGTCATTTTTTCTGCATAATTTTGAGCTGGGCTACAACCAGACCGGAGGCGGAATCCAGTTGTCTTTTGACCTGCTCAGCCGTCGGGTAATGAACGGAAATATGCCCTGGTGGCCCTTGCCGGAGGCCATGCGGGCGGCATCCGGTCTTCTCCGTCTCTACCGGCCGGCGAAACAGCGAAAGGCTGTTTTGACGGCGTTGATGACCTGTTGTAATGATTTTATGTTCAATTACGTCAATCCCGATGTACATCTTATGGCCATTCAGATGCGCGATGAACACGGAAAACCCCTTGACCGTATTCCCGCCACCCCGGATGCGGATCCGGGATATCATACGGGGCTATCGGTTATTGATTTTATCGCTGATCTGGAGGTATTAAAAGGGTAAACAACACTACATCTGGCCCCGGCGCAGGATCGACCATAACAAAACAAATCCCATGATACCGGCAACGAGAAAACCGACGAGACCGATCACCGGAATTTCATTCCATTTGGGGGGCATGTCGGAATGCACCATGAGCGATGAGCCGATGACCAGGGCGGCGAGAACAATCGCATAGGATATTCTGTTGCTGACGCGGTCAAAAGTGGATTGAAGATCGTCAAGGCGGTGGTGTTCGAACTGGATTTTTATTTTGCCCTTTTTTGCCAGGGTTAGCAGCGTACCCATGTCATCCGGAATGGTTTTTAAAAGAGTAATAAACTCGCTTCCCGAGGCAAACATTTCTTTGGCGATGTGCCTGGGATGAAAACGCCGCAGATAGATACGGCGAATAAAAGGCTCTGCCCGTTCGATGACCTGAAAATCCGGATCCCAGGTTTTGCCGACGATTTCGATGCCCGTCAGCGCCTTGAGCATCATATAATAACTGGATTTGATGCTCAGATTGTAGCGTCTGACAATGGTCAGGAGGTTTTGCATCAACTCAGCGGCATTGACCTCTTTCAGCGACCTGTTGATATTGTCTTCAATAAAGTTGGCGATATCCTTTTCCAGCTCTTCGCGGTTGGGTTCCTCCTGGTAGGTCAGTATTTTGAGCAGGGCAGAGGTCGCCTTGTGTTCGTCCTGCTGCACGACCTGCATGGCCAGA
Organism: Candidatus Zhuqueibacterota bacterium; assembly: GCA_014728085.1. Classification (GTDB taxonomy): domain Bacteria; phylum Zhuqueibacterota; class Zhuqueibacteria; order Residuimicrobiales; family Oceaniaggregativiventaceae; genus Oceaniaggregativivens_A. The sequence continues at coordinate 17,302 of WJMF01000136.1, read as the reverse complement.
TTGACAAAATCATCCCGTTCGTGAGTGGTGATCCTGCCCATCATGCCAAAGTCCAGAAAGCAAATGGTATCGTTGGGTAAAACCCAGACATTGCCCGGGTGAGGATCGGCGTGAAAAAAGCCGTGAACGAAGATTTGTTTCATAACCAGATCGGTTCCCCGTCTGGCCAGTTTTTTCAGATCATATCCCTTTTCCCGGATTTGGCCGACCTCGGTTGCCTTGATGCCGGATACATATTCCATCACCAGAATGCGTTTTGAACTCAGGTCCCTGTAAACCTCCGGAACATAAATGGTCTGATCATCCACGAATTGGCGGTTAAAGCGTTCGATATGAACCGCTTCTATGTTATAATCGAGCTCCCGTTCCAGAGATCGGGCAAACTCTTTGATGATCTTGGTGGGTTTGTGGGCTTTAAATTCTTCCAGGTGATTTTCCGCCAGCGTCGCGAGGTGCATGAGGATTTCAAGATCGATTTCGATTACTTTTTTAATGCCGGGACGCTGAACCTTTACAGCGACAAGTTCATCGCTGAAGAGCTGTGCTTTGTGAACCTGTCCTATAGACGCCGACCCTTCGGGTTCTTTATCAAAAGACTGAAACAGATCGTCCGGCGATTTGCCGAATTCCTGATCAAAGATTTGGCATACTTGATCGTAGGGAAAGGGCGGCACGCGGTCCTGTAGTTTGGACAATTCAAGGATATACTCCAGGGGAATAAGGTCGGTCCGGGTTGATAATACCTGCCCCATTTTAATAAACGTCGGCCCGAGTTCGAACAGAGCTTCCCGAATCCGCTCGGCCTGGGATAGTCTTTTGATATCCTTTCTCTTGCGCCTGGAGAGGATTTTCAGGCCGATTTCCAGATACTGTTCGATGCCCAGTCTGTCGATGAGATCATCGAAACCATATTTGAACAGAATTTGAAGGATTTGGCGGTACCGGTTCAGATGCCGGTAGGTGCGCCCCAGCACACCGATTTTGCGAATACTAAGCATCTACTGGCTGGATTTCTGTGATTTGGACTGCTTTTCCAGTTTGGCAACGCGTCGCTCCAGAGATTTTAGCTCATCCTGAGTGACCATGTCCATTTTTTTCAGGGTTTCTCTCACCTTCTCGTTGATTGTATTTTCAAATTCCTGGCTGGATTCTCTGGATTTGGAAACCAGTTCTTCAACAAAGGCTTTTCCCTCTTTTTCCGAGAGTTTGCCTTTTTCAACGAGGTCATCTACCATTTTTTCGATTTTTTCCTTGGTCAGAATGGCAAAACCAAAACTGGTATACAAAGATTTTTTCAACTGTTCCAACATGGATAACTCCTTTTAGATTAATGTGCAAATCAAGTTTATTCTTGACTTTTAATACGCATAGGTTTAAATTAATTTAATAAAATTCATTCATATTCGCAAGACATAAGAGTTCTTACAATATTAGGTTTCTTAATGACTCAAAGCAATTCTCATACAGCCTCTTTCCCGCGACAATTCCGCAAGCACTTTTTCGCCGATTTTGACCGGGATTTTTTGCTCATTCTTCTCATTACGATCATTGTGATGTTTTCGGTGCTGCTATATCTGCTCAGCCAGTTGCCCGGAACATTCAAACCTGAAACCATCAGCAAGATTCAGGATACCTATGCAAAAATCGTCCTGGAGCGCGATATTGCTCCTGCAATCGTCGAAACCGACAGAGAAGCCATGAACATCGGTGAATTATTATTTACACCGGAAGCTGAAGAACCTGATTTCGGTATCCCGGGAGCTGAAGGTGGTGCAGCTGCACCGGCGGCAGCTCCGGAGGCCAGGCTGCCGGAAGCGGGGGAGATGGCCTCTGCCGGACGCTCCAGAGTTCAGGGCGAGGCAGCGGCCAACCTGGAAAACGTTGAAAACCGCGTCGGCAATGTCGGATATCTCGGCTTGCTCTCCTCCGGAACCGGATATGTTGCGGAGGATTATGTCGGAGATATCGAAGATTACGGCGATGCGGAAAATGAACGCCTGGATGAGGTTATCTCTTCCCTGGACGCGGTACAGGTATCCCGGGGACCGGCAGGAAAAGGATGGGGCGGTACCGACGGTAAGGGAAACACCTACAAGCCCGGCGAACAGCGGACGATGCAAGGCAGTAACCGGCAAACGCGCGCCCTTACCATCGATGATCTGATCGGCGCAATCGAAACAACCGGGGAACTCGATTTTGAAAAAATCGAACGTATCGAGTCGTTTCGAAAAATCGCCAGCACACTGCCTCAGCAGGCAACGCCCGGACCGGACGGAGAAATGCCTGCAATCGAACAGAGAGACCCGGAAAAAGTCCAGGCCGTTATCAATGAGCACCGCCTCGCTATCCAGGATTGCTATAAACAAACGCTAAAGAGGAATCCGGGCTTGAAGGGTAAGCTAGATGTGCGCTTTGCCATCAATGCCGAGGGCCAGGTCAGTGCTGTGGAGGTTGTCAATAGCACTATCAAGGATACCGGCATGATTACCTGCATCCTTGGCAGAATCAAGGGATGGAATGATTTTGGTCCGGGAAATCCCGCTAAAAGGGATGAGGTTTACCGCCAGGTCTTTACCTTTGGTTATTAAGATCAAGTGGGAATCCTGATTCAAACCGAAGAATATTGTTTCCATTCTTCGGCTTTTTTTTTATAGGAGATCGATGCAACACCAGGAAAAAATGGTACCGGGAAAACTCGATCACGATACCCTTAACCGGCTTTTACGAAAATATACCGACGCCGGCAACAGAATCGTTATTGGTTCACGGGTGGGGGAAGATGCAACCGTTATCGATATGGGCGATCAGCTTCTGGTGCTCAAGACCGATCCCATTACCTTTATAACCGATCAAATCGGCTATTACCTGGTTCACATCAATGCAAATGATATCTATTGCCTTGGCGCCACACCGAGATGGCTTCTCGTTACGTTATTGTTGCCGGCCGAAAAAACGGACCATACCCTGGTGGAGACGATTTTTTCACAAATATCCAAAACCTGCAAAAAAGAAAAGATATCGTTTTGCGGCGGGCATACCGAAATCACCCCGGGACTGGACAGGGTTATGGCGGTCGGACAGATGGTGGGAGTGGTCAGAAGAAAACAGCTGATAAACAAACGAAAAATCTGGATAGATGATCATGTTATTTTGGTGGGGTCAGTACCCCTGGAGGGTACGAGTATTATCGCCCGGGAAAGGAGCGGTGAGCTGGAATCGCTTTATTCGGCTGATTTTGTCGAGCACTGTCAGAATCTGCTTTTTAAACCGGGCATCAGTGTTAAAAGATATGCCCAAATTGCCATGCAGGTCGGAAGTGTACACGGAATGCACGATCCGACCGAAGGCGGAATCTCCACCGCATTACACGAACTATCCGTTGCCTGTGATCTGGGGATAGAAATATATGAAGAGAAAATATCCACCCTCACCGAAGGTAAACTGCTTTGTGACCATTATGAGCTGGATCCGCTGGGAACCATTGCATCCGGTTCCCTGCTCGTGGTGGTTCCCTCCAACCGGGTTCGCGATTTCATCAGCGCCTATGCCGATAAGGACATTCCCGCCGAAGACATCGGCGTGATAACCAGCCTTGAAAAGGGCCGCAGATTGATCCGCAAAAACGAAACCATTGAATTGCCCTTTTTTCATTGCGATGAAATCATTAAAATCTTCTAATCTTCAAAAATACCTTGCGATAGTATAATTTTTTTATTACATTTATCGTCTGTATATTCATAAAGGACGTTATGTTTCAGGAAATCAGCGAAAAGTTCGACGGTATTTTTAAACGGCTTCGTGGCCACGGAAAGCTTTCCGAGAAGAACATATCGGAAAGCATGCGCGAGGTACGCCGTGTTTTACTCGAGGCTGATGTCAACTATAAAGTGGTCAAGCAGTTTATCGCTTCGGTTGAGAAAAAAGCTGTTGGGCAGGATGTTCTGAAAAGCATTACGCCGGGGCAGCAGGTCATCAAAATCATTCACGACGAGTTGGCCGGGCTGATGGGAGAAAAGCAGGAACCCCTGACCTTTTCCAATCGCATTCCCGGTACAATTATGCTTGTCGGTCTGCAGGGTTCCGGTAAAACGACGACGGCGGGAAAACTGGCGACTTTTATCCAGCAAAAGGGTCGAAAACCACTTTTGGTTGCCGCGGATGTATACCGGCCTGCTGCTGTTGAGCAGTTGCGCATCGTTGGCCGGGAAATCGATACCATGGTCTATAGCGATGAGGGCAAAGATGTGGTTAAAATTTGCAAAGAGGCGGAATCGTTTGCCAAAGAGCATCTTCATGATACGCTGATTATCGATACGGCAGGCCGTCTTCACGTCGATGAGACCATGATGGATGAACTTGACCGGCTAAAGTCCGAGCTGCATCCGGAAGAGATATTGTTTGTCGCCGATGGTATGACCGGTCAGGATGCCGTCAATACCGCCAAAGTGTTTACAGAGGCACTGGATTTCACCGGTGTCATTCTTACAAAAATGGATGGAGATGCACGGGGCGGGGCTGCACTTTCCGTGCGCGCTGTAACCGGAAAACCGATCAAATTTTTAGGTGTCGGTGAAAAGTACAACCAGATTGAAGTGTTTCATCCTGCACGCATGGCGTCGCGCATTTTGGGAATGGGTGATGTTGTATCGCTGGTTGAAAAAGCACAACAGTCCATCGATCAGGAAAAAGCGGCCAAACTCGAACAAAAAATGATGCGGGACCGGTTTACCCTGACCGATTTTTACGAACAATTGCAGCAAATCAAAAAGATGGGACCACTGCAGGATGTTCTGTCGATGTTGCCCGGAAACCAGAAAGCCCTGAAGAATATGCAGGTAGACGAAAACGCTCTGGTTCAGACGGAGGCGATCATTAATTCCATGACGATAGAAGAACGGATGAAACCCCATATTATCAATGGCAGCAGGCGAAAGAGAATTGCCTATGGTAGCGGTACTCGGGTTCAGGATGTCAACCGCCTGCTTAATCAGTTTACTATGATGCAAAAAATGTTAAAACGCATGAAAAAAGGACGCGGCATGAGCATGCCGTTTGGTTTATAACATGAAGGAGGATTTTTAACTTGGCAGTAAAATTGCGATTACATCGGACGGGACGAAAAAAACAGCCCTATTACCGAATCGTTGCAACCGATACGCGGGCGCCACGTGATGGCCGCTATATTGACAGAATCGGGCATTACATTCCGTTGGCGAATCCCGCGACAGTCACAATCGATCGTGAAAAAGCTCTTGACTGGCTGAAAAAAGGCGCCGTGCCCAGCACGACGGTAAAAAACTTTTTTCGCGCAGAAGGGATTATGCTCGAGTTTGATCTGCTCAAACGAGGCCTGGATGAAACGGAAATAGAAAAAGAACTGCAGAACTGGCAAACCATCAAACAGGAACAGCTTAAACGCCTCGAAGCGGAAGCAGCCATGAAGAAACGTGAGGAATCGGACAAACCCAAAGCGGAAAAACCGGAACCGGCTGCAGCTGAACCAAAAGAACAGTCCACCGCAGCGCAGGAAGAAAAAGCCGGGGTCGAGGAAGAAAAAACAGCAGAGCCTGAACAGGATTCGCAGGAAGAGGCTTCTGACCAGGGTGAAGAATCTGGGAAAGAAACAGAAGAGGTAAAAGCTTCGGAAAACGCAGAACCTGAAAAAGCTGATGAGGCGGAAGAACCTGAAAAAGCTGAAGAACCTGAAAAAGCTGCGCAAGAGCAAGAAGCATCCTCTTCGGATGAAGAAGCGGACAGCAAAAAAAAAAGCGAATAGACATTTTTGACACGTTCTTTCGAGGCAAATGAAGAAAGAGAAAAGGGATTATCATCATCAGTTGCCGGAATTTGTTGTTATCGGCCGGATCAGCCGGCCCCATGGCGTCAGGGGTGAATGCAGGGTCACTCCTCTAACCAATGACCCAAACCGTTTCAAACTCCTGGATGAGGTATTTCTGACGCTGGATGATGAGACCCGTTTAGCTTTTCATATAAGTAAATGCCGGGTTACCCCAAAGGCGGTTTTACTCGGTTTCAAGGAAATCATGAATCGCCAGGAAGCGGACAGATGGCGCAACGCTTATCTGGAAATTCCCCGCGAGCAAGTGATAAAATTACCCGAAGGATCCTACTATCATTTTGAATTGATCGGAATGCAGGTCGTTGATCTCTCGGGCAAGCCGGTTGGGATTGTTGAGGATGTTATGGAATATCCGGCGAATAATGTCTATGTCGTCCGCCGGCAACAACAGGAATTCCTTATTCCGGCAATACCGGACGTGATAAAAAATATTGATACGGAAACAGGGACCATAACGATTGATCCCATACCCGGTTTGCTGGACGAATGAGGAGGTGGCTGTTTTGGATATTCATGTCGTAACCGGGTTTCCTGATCTTTTGAGTCCCCTGAATGAAAGTATCCCGGGCAAAGCCCAGGAAAAAAATATTGTTACCGTTCATTGTCATAATATCAGGAATTACGCCACCGACAAGCACATGCAGATCGACGACTATCCCTATGGTGGCGGGGCCGGTGTTATTTTAAAACCGGAGCCCATTTTTAATTGTGTCGAGCATGTGCGGGAAAAGTTTGGTCTGGATTGCCCCCTGATTTACACGACGCCGCAGGGAAAACCCCTGACACAAAAGTTGGCGACAGAGCTCTCTTTCAGGAAGCAGCTCTTCCTTTTGTGCGGGCATTATAAAGGCATCGATGAACGGGTAAAAGAGCAGCTTGTTGGGGAAGAAATTTCGATCGGAGATTACATCATTACAGCCGGCGAACTGGCGGCAATGGTGATAATAGATTCTGCGGTGCGTTTGATTCCGGGTGTTATTAATGATATCGATTCCGCAGATACGGATTCGTTTCAGACCGGCCTTTTGGATTATCCGCACTATACCCGGCCGGCGGACTATCGTGGCATGAAGGTGCCGGAAATACTGCTTTCCGGAGATCATGCCAGGATCGAGGCATGGCGTTATGAACAGACATTGCAAAAAACCAGAGCAAAACGAAAAGATTTGTACAAGAAATATATGGAATAAATGAATACGAAGAATCTTCCTTCGTAATGGAGGTATTAGAAAATGAACAAACTTGAAGCTGTGACAGCATCTCAAATGAAATCCGACCTTCCGGTATTTCATCCTGGTGATACCGTATCGGTCCATGTAAAAGTAGTAGAAGGCGATAAGGAACGACTCCAGGTCTTTGAAGGGGTGGTCATCAACCGCCGTGGGGCCGGTATCAATGAAACGTTTACCGTTCGAAAGGTTTCCAACGGCATCGGCGTTGAACGTATTTTCCCAATTCATTCTCCCAACCTGGCCAAAATAGAGAGGTTGCGAGCCGGCAAAGTCCGCCGCGCCAAGCTATTTTACCTCAGAGGCTTGCGGGGCCGCGCCGCCCGAATATCCGAAAAACGCTGAGCTTGCCATTCAGCCGGTATCGTCAGGTACCGGCTTTTTTGTTGAAAAACAATGAATCTCGTTCATAAATAACTTGATCTGATCTCTTTTTTTATTTACTTTGCATCAAAACATTCAGCCTTTACAAGCTTGGGAGAATTATAATGTTTGATTATGAAAAGAGAACCATAAAATTTCTGTTCGAGAGCAGTGTCAAGCAATTCCCTGATGAGATTGCCTTGTCCTATGTTGATGAAGATCCATTCACCTATAACAAAGTCGACAAAATCGTTCAATCCCTGAAAAAGGTGCTCATTGAGCGTGATGTGGAAAAAGGCGACCGGGTTGCGATTTTGAGCGAAAACTGTCCGCAATGGGGAATGATCTATTTCGCCGTTGCCTCCCTGGGGGCTGTAAATGTTCCTATTCTTCCCGATTTTCACAAATCTGAGGTCCATCATATCTTGCGAAATTCAGGTGCCAAGATACTGTTCATCTCGAGCAAGTTGTTGCATAAGCTGAATGATTCAGACATAAAAAATATCAAAAATGTAGTCTGTATCGACAACGCCCAAGTACCTCCACTGAAGTATAAACTGGAATTTTTCGATGAGGTGATAAAAGAAGAAAGCACAGTGAAACTCCCCGATACGGATGTCGTGGAAGATGATCTCGTCGAAATTCTCTATACCTCGGGAACAACCGGCCATTCAAAAGGGGTCATGCTTACAAACCGGAATATTTGTTCCAATGCTCTTGCTGCGATCAATTTTATTGAAATTGTGAAAAGCGACCGCTTGATGTCGATTTTACCAATGGCGCATTCTTATGAATGTACCTGCGGATTTGTGGCGCCGGTTACCATGGGCGCCAAAGTATTTTACATCAAAGGCTTGCCCACGGCGCAAACGCTTTTGCCCGCCGTGGAAAAGATACAGCCGACCATTATTCTTTCCGTCCCCCTGATCATGGAAAAAATTTATAAAAAGAAGGTGCTTGGCCAGATCAATGGAAAAGCCGTTACCAAGAAATTATACAGTGTGCCGGCTTTTAAAAAGACGCTCAATAAGATAGCCGGTAAGAAATTGTACAAAGCCTTTGGCGGTAAATTGAAATTTATGGTCTTTGGAGGGGCGGCGACACCACCGGAAGTGGAAGAATTCCTTACCCAGGGTGGATTTCCCTATACCACCGGCTATGGACTCACAGAATCATCACCGCTTTTAACCGCGAATCCTCTCGGTCAGGTCAAAATGCAATCTGCCGGAAAAGTGGTCAACGAAGTCCGGATTCGTATCGATGATCCCGATCCGGAAACCGGTATAGGCGAAATCGTGGCCACCGGTCCCAATATTATGCAGGGATATTATAAAAATGAAGAGGCGACCAAAAGTACCTTCACCAGCGATGGTTGGCTCAAGACCGGTGATCGTGGCTATATCGATGATGAGGGATATCTGTTTATCAAGGGAAGATCAAAGAATATCATCGTTGGACCAAGTGGCGAAAATATTTTCCCCGAAGAAATAGAGTTTTATCTCGCCCAGTCGCCTTATGCCCTGGAAAGCCTGGTCTATGAAAGCAATGGCAAGATCGTGGCGAGAATGTTTTTGGATTATGACAAAATTGATGCGGAATTCAATACACATACGATGGACGAGTCCCACGCCTCTGAGATCATCAGGAACTTGTTGGACGAAATCCGCAAGAACGCAAACAAACAGCTGGCTTCTTTCAAACGTGTTCACCAGGTCATCGAACAGACTGAAGAGTTTGAAAAAACACCAACCAAAAAAATCAAAAGATATTTATATACAGCCTAAAAGAAAGCCTGTAATTCCCCGGTGGAATTGCAGGCTCTTTTTATTTACATGCGGCAGCTTTAATAGTTCTGTACCAGCGTGCGGGCACCATCCTGAAAGGCGACGTTGATTTTTTGATCGCTTACAACCTTGGTCACCACCCCCAATCCAAAAGCATCGTGCTGAATCACATCCGATTCAGCGAAAGAGCCGCTCATCTCATAATCCACCGGATTTTCGGGATCTGCTTTGGCCATTGCACGATTCCAGGATCTTTCTTCCTTTGTTTTCTTTATACGCTTTTGGGGCTTTGACTTTGATTTGGAAGCGGTTTTTTTCGCGGATTCACCGCCTGCCGGTTTGTATTTATGTGTACTGTCACAGGCTTTGCATATGACCTTGTTCACAGCATCATCCTTCATCGCTGTGACCACGTGTATCGTATCCATTTTGCATTTGCTGCAATATGCTTCAATTTCATCCCCAACGGTTTTCTTTTTTGCCATATCTCCTGTCCTTTAGATTCAATTTATATCCGGGTTTCGGTTCCTCTCTCCAGTGTTTGTTACGTGTGTTGCCCTGCAAAGGTCGATCCTTTGCATATTGTAGCATTAAAATAGTCGTTTTTAAAGGTAACCCGGAGAATACATATCTGATCAATAATGTTTTAATATAGTAAAAGTTTTATACTTATTCAATGAAAAATTTTAACGGTATGGATTTGTAATTGGATCATTCTTCATTAACGTTCGGTGGATGCCTCTTTTTGTATCAGAGACAGAGTCAATATTGGATATGGATTGGGGCTTTTGCGGTTTATGGGCAGGAGGGTGATCGCGGGGTAGTCAAAAGCGCTTTCTACTGCCGAATATCTCTGACGAGTCCGGCAAAAAAGATTACACCGTGCGACCGCTGGCAAACAGACCCCATGATTATGGCGATCATGGGGTCTGTCTCTCAGGTTCTGATATGATGAGCATTTCCACTCTATTTCAGAAGAGTCATCTTGCGCTGAATGATCTGAGACGGAGATGAAAATTTGAGCAAATACGTTCCGCTGGGTACAGACTGGTTTCTGTCATTTTTGCCATTCCAGATCAGCTTATGGGTTCCCGGCTGCATGATATCGGAAATCAGGGTTTTAATTTTGCGGCCAAAAACATCATAGATTTTAATCGTTATGAATTGCTCACTATTCAGCTGAAATGAAATCGTGGTTCGGGGATTAAAGGGATTGGGATAGTTTGGATATAGAATAAATTCCTGCGGTGCCCCGTGTTTGATACCAATCGGATCACTGTAATAAAGAGTGCCGTTATAGTCTATATGTCCCAGTTTATAGGTATAGGATTTGTCTTTTTCGATATCGCGATCCAGATAAGTGTAATCATGTCTGCTTTGACTCGATCCCTGACCGGGAATCAATTGATCATTTATAACGCTGTACTCCTTTTCATCTTCCGCTTTTCGGTAAATCTGAAAGCCCAGGTTCTCCGTTTCACTTTCGGTTTGCCATTTTATCAATACACCGTTGTCGACAGTTTCCGCGATCAAGTGGCTCAGCTCTATCGGGTAGAGTATGCTGATCATATAATCTTCAACTTCTCCGTCCGGTGCTTCACCATGGCAGGTCAAACCGGTTTGACGGCTAAAGCGAAACCTGGCAAAGGCGGTAATATTGAGAGCGTTTATGGGCGGGATATAGAATTGCAGCATATTATTACCGGCACTTAACGGCTCATCGGTAAATATGTGTTCATTGCTGTCTTCCCAATCACCGTCGCCGTTGATATCCATCCAGCCGTTGAGATATCCTCCATTTGCCGATGCAATAGCCACAATATCAACCGTATTCCCCTGAACGAACACATTTCCGGGAAAGACGATACCATCTTCATCATCATTGCCGTCCTCGTCATCGCCTCTGGCGGCGATATTGGGTTGCCCATCTGTGTCATTATCGATGCCATAGCCGAGGTAAAAGTTTTCTTCAATCAAATGGCGGGCACCATCGTTTGCAGAGCGGGTGTGAAATTTGGGAAAGAGATGATCCGGCGCGTCGCCAAAGTCCATATTCGTAGCTGCAATTTCAACCTGTATACCGTTCCAAAATATCGAATCACCATCATCTTCCGGCGACGTCACCGTCGTTCTGACCTCATCTGCAGTGCCGGGAACATCCGGAAGCAAAAGCGTTGTGATGACCAGTTCATTGCCGAGATTGGCCTGATGAATCGTGTCGATCACCGTAACGCCACCGGCCTGAGCTTCGAGTACGGCAATTCGCTGGTTGTAACTGTCCATATCGGATATGATAAACGTTACCTGAATATCTCTGCTCTCTCCGCCGGCGGGAATGGAAAGCATTTCTGTCTGAGTGCTCGGTCTGTCTGCCGCATCCCACCACAAGCTGTGGTTGAATGTTCTACCGGTGGTATAGGCTGAACTGCCATTATTGAGAAAATAATAGGCCACAAAGGCGCGAGGGACCTTGTAGCCAGGGGTCCCACCTCCAAAGATTTCAGTGGTCACCAATCCTGCCTGGGCCAGCCATTGTTCATACAGCAATCCGCGGCCCGGCGATATCGATGTCGGGGAGATGAGTACATGGCGTTCACAGGCGCACTGCACGACGGTGCTGTCCGGTTCGGGCATGGTGGTCCAGGCTTTTGCAATGGTTTGTGTCAAAACCTGAAAAACCAGGGCTGAATCTGCAGCTACCGTCAATGATTGGGGATTGTGTTCAATATGGTCCCGATGTCCCATACCTTGTCCGACAATCTGCACCTGAACACCGTCACCACTGCTGTAGCTCCACTCAGCAGCGCTCAGGGGCGCAGAGAGAAGAACTGATATCAGCAGGGAAAATAACAGTCGGTTTTTGTATCCTGTGTTCATAAAGCCTCCTTTTTAATTCGGGTGATCTCCTGATAAAGAGAAAATGATTTCCCATTAGTTTTTGATTATGTATCATTTAAGAAGCATCGGTTTGTAAGTAAATGGTGACAATTCCTCTTCAAGTGTCGAGTTGAGGTGACAGTTTATCTGTAAACATTGATTTATAAAATACTGTTTATTATAACTTTAAATTATATCAAACAACATTTGCGAATCATTAAATGCAAAATATATACCAGTATATTGCCGGCGGATGAACCGGATTTTTTTCGCTTGCCTTTTACTCTCATGGTTTGTATCATAATTTCAACCCTTTACAACCATCCTGATACTATATCTATTGAGGTGAGCTCATGGAGATACAATGGCGGGCAAATTGGATATGGATTCGCAGTGAAGAGGAGCGAAACGTTTATGTCAATGCGCGTCGTTGTTTTTATCTGCAGCGTTCTGTTGCGAGAGCATACCTTCGTATATCGGCCGACAGCAGATACCGGCTTTTCCTCAATTCCGAATGGATGGGGGATGGTCCTTGCCGAAGTTTTCCTCATCTGCAACAATATGATTCGTATGATGTGACCCAGCATCTGCAAGACGGCAGGAATTGTCTTGCCATCTCTGTCGTCCATTATGGCGAAAGCACGTTTCAATATATATTGGCAAGAGGGGGGCTGCTGTGTCAACTCGATATCGAGTATACGGATGGCAGCAGTCAGATTTTCGGAACCGATTCCACCTGGAAAGTGAATAAAGAAAAGGCTTTTTTGCGACCGGTAGCCAGAATCAGTTGTCAGATGCCGTTTGAAGAAATTTTCGATGCAAATCAAACCGAACCCGGCTGGACGGGAATCGACTATGACGATTCGGGTTGGCAGAACAGCATCAACGTGGGTGCAGTGGGCAACAAGCCCTGGCTTTCCATGCAACCCCGCACCATTCCTTTTTTAACCCGTCAACCTCGCCCGCCGGTACGGATTATTGAGATAAACAAAGTCAGAACCGTTACCTTACAGGAAACCGTTCACGTAAAATCCATTCTGCTGCCCGGCGACAAGAGCTCGAATATGAATCACTATCGCGGACAGATATATACAATGATTGCAAGTCCGAAAGCTCAATCCGCTGTTCTGAAAAGTCAATTTTCACTCTTTATGGGCGCGTGGATTTTGAACCGTAAACCGATAGACCCGCCGGAACAGCGGGATACGATTGTGGATTTTGCCGAGGGTGATAATTTACTGGTTGTCGAATTGATCGGAATCAATCATAATGTTGATTTTTCTCTGGCCATCGATGCGGAGGTTCCGGTAGCGTTGCACGCTCCGCTTGATGGGCCCGGCAAATGGTTGATTGCCGCGCCGCTCGATCCTGATGAAGAAAGGGCAAGAGACCAGGCCGTTGCGTTACGCAACTTGAATGTTATCAAAAAACGGCCGGAGTTACTCAATTTTACCGTAGCCGATCAAGAAGAAATTCCTCTTGATGTATGGAATCTGGTCTATTCACAGGAGATTGAAGGTCCTCTTCCGCAGAAGGTAACAGGCGCAGATAACGCTCTATTTGATCACGCTCAATGGATGACGATCGCCGGGTCAGAATCCGATATTGAAATTTTATTCGATTTCGGCGAAGAACTGGTCGGTTATACCGACTTTGAACTGATGGCTTCTGCCGGGGTTATACTGGATTTTTATTTTTTCGAGGCCATCAATGAGGGAAGACGACAGGAGACCTGGCAAAATCGCAATGCATTTCGCTATGTGACCCGGGAAGGCAGACAACGTTACATAACCCGCTGGCGTCGGGGATTTCGTTATATGAGTATTACCTTTCGAAATCTGACATCTGACCTTCATTTGAGAGCTGTTCGCACTCTTTTCTCCACCTATGCGGTGAGCAATGAGGGGGCATTTAGCTGTTCCGACGAACGGCTGAATAAAGTCTGGCGAATAGGCAGACATACCCTGCAATGCTGTATGGAAGATACCTTTACAGACTGTCCTGCTTATGAACAAACCTATTGGGTAGGCGATGCCCGTAATGAGGCCTTGGTTTGTTATGCCGCCTATGGCGGCTGGCCATTGGTCGAACGGTGTGTCAGGCTGGCCGCCCAGTCTCTTCACAATAGTCCCTTGCCGCAGTCACAAGTTCCCAGCGGCTGGAATATTATACTGACCGCATGGAGCTTGTTGTGGATTCAAATGGTGGATGAATATTATTTTTATTCCGGCGATGATAAAGCGCTTCAATCGTTTTATCCGGCGGTCAAGCAGACCCTGGAAAGCTGTCAAAAATACTGCGATAATCCCTTCGGTCTGTTGAGCATCCATGCCTGGAACATGTTCGATTGGTCCGGACAGGACGACGAGCATGCTTTGGTGGTGCATAATAGCATGTTTTTGGTCAATGCTCTGGAGAGAGGTGTTCGACTGGCAACACACCTTGGTCTCGCTGCCGATATTGATCGCTGGCAGCGTTTTAAGCGAGAGCTGACAAAGTCCTTAAATGATCATGCGTGGTCCGACAAATTGAACGGTTATGTAGATAGTATCCATGCGGATGGAACACAGAGTCCGGTCATCAGTCAGCAAACCAATACCCTGGCGATTCTTTATGATGTTGCGCCAACGGCGCGAAAGCGTATTATTGACACCTGTCTTCTGGAACCGCCGGATCATATGGTACAGTTTGGTAGTCCCTTTGCAATGTTTTACCTGCTCGAAGCTCTGGCCGGGGAGAATAAATTCGGCAAAATCCTCGATATCATTCGACAGCGATGGGGGGAGATGCTGGATGCCGGGGCCACGGCTTTTTGGGAAATGTTCCCGGGGTACCTGAAAGATGTGCCAACCCGCAGCCATTGTCATGCCTGGTCTGCAGCACCGACATGGTTTTTATCGCGTTATCAGCTCGGTGTTGTTCCTCTTGAACCCGGATTTGCCAGCGTCTTGATTGCTCCCAAATGTGAAGACCTTGACTGGGCCCGGGGCCGGGTTCCCACGCCTCGTGGTTTGATTGAAATCGGCTGGGCTAAAGAAAAAAACACCTTTGAATTCAATGTTGACTTGCCGAATGCTGTTATCGCCAGAATCGAGCTTCCGGTTGTTGCGGATCCGGAGAGAATCGTTTTTGATTCTCTGTCATCGTCGACAACAACACCCAAAGTGGTCAAATCCATCCAACAGATAAACAAGCATCTGGTTATCGAGCTTGATGGAAGCGGGCCGTTTTATTGCAAAATACCCCTGCATGAAATTTATCTGGCAAAATAAAAAAGAGGTTTATTATGAGCTGTAATCATGTATCGCGCAGAGATTTTATGAGTGTAGCTGCCGCTGCTGTTCCGGCGTTGGCTCTGGGATACAGGCAAAAATCAACACCTGCCGGCAGAAATATTATTTTCATACTGAGCGACGATCATCGTTATGACTTTATGGGATTCATGGGTAAACCTTCATTTTTGCAAACGCCCAATATGGATCGGATGGCGAAAGAAGGTGCCCATGTCCAAAATGCGTTTGTTACCACTTCTCTATGCTCCCCCAGCCGGGCATCGATTCTGACCGGCTTGTACTCCCATAAACACGGAGTGGTGGACAACCAGGCCCCCGTACCCGGGGGATTGCAATTTTTCCCGCAGATGCTGCAGCAACAGGGGTATGAAACCGCATTTATCGGCAAGTGGCATATGGGACATGAACACGATGATCCCCGTCCCGGATTTGATAAATGGATCAGCTTTAAAGGACAGGGTAATTATTACAACCCCGTTCTCAACATAGATGGAGAACGCAAACGTGTCGAGGGATACAACCCCGATATTCTTACCTACTATGCTGTCGACTGGATAAAACAGGAGCGGCAAAAACCGTTTTTCCTCTATCTCTCTCACAAAGCTGTACATGGCATGTTTGAACCGGCCAAACGCCATCTGGGAAAATATGAAAATGAAAAAATCGAATATCCTTCGAGTATGGCGGATACGGAGGAGAATTACCGGGGCAAACCCAGGTGGGTGAGAGAGCAGCGTAACAGCTGGCATGGTGTCGACTATATGTATCACGGCCAGATGGATTATGAGACGTTTTACAAGCGCTATTGCGAAACCGTTCTCGGTATCGATGACAGCATTGGCCGGCTGATGCAGACACTCGAAGCGCTGGGCATTGCCGATTCAACTCTGGTGATCTATATGGGCGATAATGGATTTTGCTTTGGAGAACACGGTCTCATCGACAAACGGCATATGTATGAAGAATCGATCCGTGTTCCCATGCTGGCCTATTGTCCGGAGATGATTCCAGCCGGTTCCAAAGTCGGGGACCTGGTACAGAATATCGATATCGCTCCGACGTTGCTCGATGCCGCCGGCCTTGCCGTTTCCGGCGACATGGATGGCAGATCGGTCCTGCCTTTATTAAAGGGAAAAGCGATTCCCTGGCGTGATGCGATCTATTACGAGTATTATTGGGAGCGGAATTTTCCTCAAACCCCCACCATGCACGGGGTGCGCACGGACCGTTACAAATACATTCACTACCACGGAATATGGGATATTGATGAACTCTATGATCTGAAAGAGGATCCGAATGAGATGAACAATCTGATATTCGAGCCGGGACAGCAGGACCGGATTGAAAAAATGAATAAAATGATGTACGACTGGCTGGAGAGAACGAATGGCATGACCATTCCTCTGCGCCGGGACCGCGGTTTTCGCGCCGTTGACCGAAAACCGGAATAGCGTTTCAACCATTATGAGTATGGAAGCGTTCAAGACTGAAATTCGGATGATGATCGATAAAACAGATGAGGTCGACGATGAGTAAATATAGTTATGCGCTTTTTGGTGCTGTTCTACTGGCAGTATGGGTAAACTGTTCAAAGACAGATCCGGCTGAAACCACTTTGACTAAAGTCGGGCAGACGATACCTTCCATTGAGTTTAAGACATTGAATGGTAAACAGCTCAATAATGAGGATCTGAAGGGTAAAGTGGTTTTGCTGAATTTTTTCGCCACCTGGTGTCCGCCCTGCAGGGCGGAATTACCGCAGCTGGATAAAATGGTCTGGCAGCCCTTTAAAGAGGATTCTTTGGCTCTTTTTGTCGTCGGACGGGAACACACAGAAGCGGAATTACGCGCTTTTCGCGATTCAACGGGATTTACCTTTCCATTGGTTGCGGATTC
>WJMF01000135.1 GCA_014728085.1 Candidatus Zhuqueibacterota bacterium | reverse complement strand
GTTCTCACGTTTCCAGACCTTCGCGGTTTATCCTTTGTCGAATAAAACACAATTGATACAAATGACTTGGCGGTTTATCTTTTGTCCAATAAAACACAATTGATAAAAATGACTCAGTTTTCACACACTCTCATCGCGCCATAACGGCTTGTGTGTTGTTGCCCTTGACTGAAAAAAAATGAGTTCCGATGATTCTTTCTCTTATCATACCGGTTTACAATGAAAGCGCCAAACTGGTTAAAGATATTTTGGCTGCAGACCGGTTTTTCCAAAATCACGCCATTAGAGGGGAAATCATTATTGTCGACGACGGCAGTGAGGATAACAGCCGTGAACAGGCCCGGAATAGCGTAGCCCTGGTCAATACACCGGTTAAGGTGCTGGGGGAAAAAACCCACCGGGGTAAAGGATTTGCGGTCAGAACCGGTGTTTTACACAGCAGGGGAACAATTGTCATGTTTTCCGACAGCGGTTTGTGTACGCCATTTCGCTATATTTTGAGCGGTATCGAGCACCTGAAAAAGGAGTCCTGTGATATTGCACATGGTTCCAGAAAACTGCCTCAAAGCATCATTCACCGGCCACAATCCCGTTTACGCCGTTTGATCAGCTTTGCCATGGGACTCCTGTTTAAAGCGCTTTACCGAATCCCGCCGCTGAGCGATACCCAGTGCGGTTTCAAGCTCTATCCCGGAGACCTTGCCCGTGAATTATACGCTGCAAGTCAGTGCAATGGATTTCTATTCGATATCGAGATCATCATGCTGGCGCACAGAGCCGGATACCGGATTTGTGAATTTCCAATTGAATGGACTGCCGACCCGGATAGCCGTCTCTCGCCTCTCAAAAGTGCACGGGGTATAGTTGAGGAGCTATTCGAACTTTATATGAGACAGAAAAAGATCTGATTCACCGAAACATCCATCGAACCGTACCTAACAGGAGATCCCGGCTGCAGCGAATTCTCTTCGAACCGCCGGCAGCGGCAGCGTTTTTTGTGTTTTTGATTACACATTTTATTGCCTCGAATAAAAAGATAAAAGAAATTATGACCTTTACTTGAAAGCGTTCAACAGGGTAAACCCGGCTCTTTTTTTCCTTGAAAAACAGCACAAATCCCTGTATACTAAACCATGAGCAAATGAACAATCCTAACATCCCAGCGGAGGTTGCATGAAGAGCTATCGCAAAGAATTATGGTTCAATGTTCCCACCCGGCGTGCATTTATCAATATCACTCCACATGTCGAAGAATGCCTCAGCGAGAGCGGCGTCACTGAGGGACTGGTCCTCGTCAATGCCATGCATATCACGGCATCGGTATTCATCAATGATGATGAAAGCGGATTGCATCAGGATTATGAAGAGTGGCTGGAAAAACTGGCTCCTCACGAACCGGTCGATCAATACCGTCATAACCGCACCGGCGAAGATAATGGTGATGCTCATTTAAAAAGACAGGTAATGGGACGGGAAGTTGTAGTAGCCATAAGCGAGGGAAAACTCGATTTTGGACCCTGGGAACAAATCTTTTACGGTGAATTTGACGGCCGCAGGCGCAAACGCGTTTTGGTTAAAATTATTGGTGACTAGCCACCGTATCCGTCAAAGCTGAAAAAGCTTGAACAGGGCTGCCACTCACCGAACATCAATCCGGAAAATTTTTCCGGTCGGTGCTGATGTTGTATCCGGTTTTTCCGCACCAGCTGATCCGAAAGCAAATTACTGAAAAGCCGATGCGATTTCAAAATCGACATAATGTTCGAGGCGCGGCGTATAGGGTGTCTGGACCATACGATATTGACGCGCCAGTGCCGGCACCTTGTCCTCTACATAGGTTTTCAACTCGCTCATCGTAATTCTCGCGTCGCCGGTCAAATCAGCCTCTCCTTCCAGTCCTTCCAAAATCGCATATGTGAAAATGCCATGTCCCAATCTGCTGTCTTCCAATGAATATTCCACACCTTTGCAGGAAGTAAAAACCACTGCAGTTTGCCTGGCGATATATTCGGCAAACCGGTCGCCTGATACTCTGCCCAGAATATCGCCGGAGTGACAGGTATCGAGGAAAAATAAAATCTTGCCGGCGTTTAATCCGGTAATGTTTTCCGCAAAGGCTTCCCAATTCAGGGCGGTGTTTTCGAGATCCTCAATATCTGTATCAGAGAGACAAAAATAAAACTCGCCTTTGCGATCCTGTATGCCATGGCCGGCGACAAACAGGATGACCACATCCTCTGGTGTCAGGATGAGGTTCTCCAGAGCGGACCGGATAGCGGATCGGCTCACCTGGTCATCAACGAGTGTCGTCACCGTAACGTCGCGATAGGTTTTGCTTTTTTGCCGCAAAAAGATCTGTCCCATCGCCCGGGCATCGTTTGCGGCTGCTTTCAGGTCGGGTAAAGGCGCGCGATATGACCCGACGCCCAATGACAGCACATGCAGTCCGGGCAAATGATCGACATTCGCATTGGCATAAACCGTTACGCTTGTCGGTATACTCTGGTTACCCTCATTATCAACAGCCAGAGCCTGAAGCGTATTGATTTTATCGGGCAAAACGATATGTTTGTTTACGATCTGTTTTCCCAGTTTGTTTTGAGGCCGGTGCAATGATATCTTTCCATCTGCACCTGTTATCAATTTGCCGTTCAGGTAGATTTGAATATTGCTCACCTGAATATCATCTCGCGCCACCACATTGAGCAAACATTTTTGAGCGACAAAATTTTCGTTTGGTTTGGGACTACGGATTTCCACAGTCGGCGGACGCGGCAAAAGCAGTTGCTTCTGCATCATATGATTCTTGATCCCATCAACCACCTGCCGGGGTTTGAAAAAAGTATCCTTAAACTGATTAAAGGCATATAATCTGCCGCCATATTTCCAAAATATATAATCCCCGGCCTGAACAGAGCCGTCAAAATACCCGGAAGGAGTCCAGGAAATCCAGTTGCCATCGTGAAAGAGAATAGATGAGAGTAATAATCTGCGGGATAATGTGCTATACAAAAAGAGTTTGTGATCCTGTCCCAGAGCAATGATATATTCATCATCTGCCATCAGTGTCGCAGCGTTTCCGCCTCCGGCACAGGCGACCGTCTGTTCATCGAATGTTTCAAGCTCACCGCTGCGGAGGGCATAGCGGCGTAAATAAGGCCGGCTCCGGCTTGCCGCCATATAGATGAATCCGGAGTCTTTGCTGAATAAAAGGGTCGAGGCCATTCCGGCACAATCGATAAAATCGGCTTTGATACCCTTTTTGAGCATCTGTCGTTTCTGCTCAAGATCGTATACATTTAAAAAGGCTTTGTTCTTTTCCATACTGAGATAGGCGAAATATTTATTATCCCCGCTCATCGCCATCGCTGTCACAGGCGAATGCCAGGTTGCCGATGATTGTTTCCAGCTAACCGATACAGCCTGTTCAAAATAGAGTTTGCCGGACTGGCTGTGCCATATTTTAACAACATGCCGCTGATCGAAATCATTCAATTCGTTTGCAATCATCCGGTGACCGACACCGGCATAACAAAAAGCATTATCCTCGCTCCAGTTGAACCGGTAAACCGGTTCGGCATATTCTAAATGAAGATGAAGGGAATCTGTGGCCAGGTTATAAATAGAAAGGCTTGGTCTGCCGGCCAGAATATTGTGGTGTGAAGGAGACTCGAAAAAATCATAAACAGAGGCCGTTGGCCGTGAAGCGACGAGTGCATGGCGATGATCAGGGCTGACGCGTACCCGCCGACCTATATCCGCATTATGCTGCCATGAAAGTTTTTGATAAAATGTATCATCCAGAGTCTTTATTTCCACACCATCGTTTCCGGTATAATGACAAACAAGAGCGGCATCATTTGAAAGTGTGAATCCCTTGCCTTCGGAAGAGGACACATCGATATAAAATTGCTTTACCGGCTTTCCCTGATATAGCGACCACTTTTGGATCAACGCGTCTCCGGCATCAAGAATAAACTGGAAATCTCTTCGATCACCGTAAATACCCAAACACGGCAATGTTTTGATGCCAAATGACAGGGTGTTTGGTAAAAGAGGCGCTGAAAGTGAATCTGCATGATCCAGTTGAAATCCTTTTTTATTGACCTCATAGTTCTGTAACACGTATAGTGCTAAACTGTGATCCTGAGGATTTTCCGGTGCTGTACCGGCCAAAAGCGTCCGGCCATCCCGGCTTGGTTCAAAACAGCGGATCGGAGAAGATAGTGTTAGCAGGATTTCAGCGCGTCGTTGTCCCAAATTTATACGCTTTACATAAAAAACAGAATTTTTAAAATCGTTTTCCGCAAAGAGCAATTCTTTTTCCTGATTAAAGGAGAGTGGGATATGCAACACCGTCTCTTCAGAAAAGGTTTGACTGAATAAACAGCGCCCGGTGTAGAGCTCATAAACGCCAAGCACCGGCAACTTTGACGCATTAACGCCATTTATCAGCAGGTAGCGATCCTGCATCAAACGGCTGAATACAGGGTTGCTGAATTGCAGTTCTGCCGGCAGGGTAACTGTTTTTAAAAGCCTGCCCTCCAGAGTATCCCATATCAGCAAGCTGTCGGATGCGCCTCCCTGAATTGCGGTAAGCAACTGATGCTTTTGCGGGTTAAAGTAGAGAATATGCTGAAAATAACGCACCGGACCGTTGATTGTACAAAGTGAATACTGTTCTCCAGCCTGGTAAAGTTTCAACCGCACCTTTCGGGAGGTTGATGGCTGGTTTCCATTGCCGATATAGGCCAAATAGATAACATTATTCCGGGCAAGCAGAGCCCGGGGAAGCATACCAGTCGGGGAGGGAATTATTTCGCGTTTGTCCTGCTTCCATAACCATTGATGCAATTGATTATATCCTTCCGGCGCCCTGCGTATATAATAAAGCCGCTTCGAACCGGCATCCCAGCAGATATCCACAACATCGGTGATGTTGTGAATTGCCCGTAAGCGTCCGCTATGCATGTCCCAGATTCTCAATTCATTATCGCCATAGGACAGCATATGACGCTGATCAGGGCTGGTCCTGATCAGATCGACCTGAGAAGGGCTGTTCTGCACCACAATCTCAGGTCGAGGCTGGGCAAGCATAAATGCCAAGGGTAGCAATAAAAAGACCGTGAAAAATTTCAAACCTGTATTCATCAATGATCCATTGGTTTCCAGTACAAATATCCCCCTATGGTTTCAATATTAATCGTACTGCGCAGGGATGTTGCTTGCCGGCTCGGATCAATATCCGCAATTTCCGGTTTCTTCTGTTGTTCTATCTTTTCAAATCGCTGCAGGAGCTCCTGCCTATTGGCATCATCGATAGCACCCTTTTGAGCTTTCATACCCTGGTCAACAAGACCGATCTGACCATAAAAATCCGAAAGTGTTTCATAGCGATCTTTGGCCATGCTAAAGAGTTCATCAGCAGCAAGGGTATCACCGTATGAGAGAGAGGCGATGCCAAGATTGAGATAAATTCCACCATCCTCCGGTTCCAGCTGTTGTGCGGATTCATAACATGAAATTGCAGAATCAGTAAGACCCTGCATGAGAAAAGCGTTGCCGAGATTATTCAACAATGATGCGTCTTCGCTCCGGATCAACCCCTGTCTTAAAATATCAACAGATTTTTGTGGTTGATCGCGCAGCGCATGGTAGGTTCCGAGCTCATTGGCATTTTTCTTTCGTTCAGATTCAGCCAGCGATGGGCTCAAACGCCTTTGCTGCAAAAAGCGCTCATTTTCTTCCTCAAAGCCGTCCAGATTCGTTTCTGCCAGGGTAATGAGCGCCTGACGATCGAAGCTGAATTGTTTTTTGGGCGCTTTTGGTTGTACGGCCGGATAATGCTGCCAGGCCTGGTGTATGGGTATGATCTCCACCTGATTGCGTGAATGATACTGATTAAACTTTTCCGCTCCGGTTTTCCAGGCTTTGAAAAAGGAGGCTTTCAAAGAGGTGACTTCAACAGGAATCCATACCATATTTTCATGGATAACATAGAGATCTCGTTCCAGGCCAAGGACCAGATGTTGATTCTGAGGGATTCCGGAATTAAACATCAGAAACAGGTGCTCCGGAATGCTCAGAATAGCCGCGGGTATGCGGTTGTTCTCCAGCAGGGCAGCATACAGCACGGTTAAATCATCACAGTCTCCGCGTTTCTGCGTAAGGGTTTCATAAGGATATTTTATATTATCCACGGCCATAGCGGTTTGAGAAACGACTTGATAGGGCGTATTCGGATCGGGAATATACTCGATATTCTGCATAGATAAAGCACTGAACAACCGCATCGCTTTTTCCAGATGGTCACCCGGAAAGCCCTTACTGAATTTTTCCTCTGACAGGGATGCTGCGCCCACAAATGACTCTATGGAAGCATCTGTTGAGGTTACGAATGAAGCGGCTGCAGTAACATCCAAAGTCCATCGGATGGCATTTTTATTATAAACAATCAGTGAAGTGTTGTACTTGTCCTCAAAGGTTCGCTTGTCGGTTCTATAGGAAACAGCAAGTGATATCGGTGTGGCGATATCATCCGACAGCAACAGAATATCTTCATGCAAAAGTGCATGAACATCAAAATGATCCTTGATTTTAGGGCGTACAATGATGTTTCGTTCGCTCGGCTGAGACATAAACTTTGGGATATAAACGCTGAGTTTGGCCTGAATCGGTTCTTCATCCACATTGACGATTTCGACGCTGCCGAAGGGGTTGGCGGTATATTGTTTATATTGTGACGGAAAGATCTGTTTCAGATGGGAATTTTCAATGCGTACCTTGGATGCAAAGAGATCGAAAAAGAATCCGAGAGAAAAACGGCTGGTATTTTCCAGCGTTGGCGATAAGGTATAGGCATAATCCATATTGATAAACTGCCACCTGATTCCAAATCCAAAGGAATAGGTCATTGATTCATCAGTATAGAGATCCTTTTGCAGCCCACCCCGTAAGGCCAAAAGATTGCGCCACAGGTATTCACCGCCGAGATGAAGGCGGTCATCTACATCCATGGCAAGCAACATATTATGGCGGGCCTGAAAGGCAGCCCCGAACCGAAATATCCGATTCCGGATTTTATCCTTTACACCATTTTTATAGGTCATCTCGGGTTCAAAAAGATCATGTGCCATCACGCCCAGCCGCCATCTTTTCCCCACCGGAGCCAGTACCCCTATATCTCCGGCCCAACCTGAACCATTTGCTTCGGTGTTGCCATCGAGGGTTGTATTGGTATTGAGATATTTTAAATTCGCCCCCAGATAAAGATAATTTGCGAATTTATAGGAAACCGAAAAATTCATTTGATTTTGCTGATACCCCAGCTCGTCATCATCAAAACCAATATTAAACCAATCCGCGCCTAAAGCAAGAGCATCGTTGTACGGACCGACCAGGGAAATATAATTATTATTTATACCGGTTTGATAGAGATTGGCATACATTGAATTGATCTCATAATGGTTCAGGGAGGCCAGCCCCGCGGGATTCCAATAGAGAGCATTGCCGTCATTCGCCAGTGCAACAAACGCTTCACCCATCGCCATGGGACGCGCTCCGACAAAAACCTGATTTACCGTATGACCGCCATGCAAAGGTACGGAAATCAGAGCCATGAGAATCAAAATGAACAAAATTCGGTTTTTTATCATCCTTCCTCCGGATTTAAATCTGTAGTGTGTTGATCATTTTTTCTGCAAACACCCGATTCTATCGGTGCAATACGCTAACCGTTTTCTGAACCCGTTTGCCGTCTCCCTCTACAGCAACAATATAGAGGCCGCTGGGAACCACTTCGCCATTATAGTCACGTCCGTCCCAATGAACGAGATTGCTGCCGCCGTTCATCTGTAGATTGTCGGCAACCTGACAGATCAGACGCCCGGACAGGTTGTAGATATTGACCTTAACCTCGCCAGGTCCGGACAGGGAAAATGAGATCGCCGTATGGGTATCATAGCCACCTCCGGCAGGAGAAAACACTCTTGGCTGGCAGTTGATTTCCGAGAGTGAAGGAAATCCGTCCGCTCCCATATTCTCAAAAAGACCATATCTGCCCGATTCTGATAAAGGGACGGTAATCCGTTTTGCACGGATATCGACTGTCCCGCCGAGGGGAAGCCACTCTTCAATATCTTCGTGATAGCGCAAAACAATCAATTTTTTTTCATCCGAAATACCGGCCAGAGAAGAGTCTGCATAGCTCAACGATAACTTTCCGGCCTTGTTCATCTTAATACCTGACGGCATGATATCATAAACCAGACCGGTCTCTTTGTACAGCTCCGTGTTTATCGCTTTGATTTCAGTCTTTGGAACTTTTTTGATCTGAAACGTCGACTGATCTGCCAGACTGTTTGGCGGAAAATAGAGCTGAATACCGCCTGTGTCATCTCCGATATATCCTCCGAGATTGTTTTTAACGCTTTGAATCACATCCACAATTTGCAGGGTAATAATATCCTCACTCTCATGCTGCAGGGTATCTCTGGCATAAAGTTTGAGTTGGAAGGTTCCCCGTAATCCGCGCGTGTTCCACAACGCAAGGGTATCACTTTTTACCTCATTTCCGACGTTGGTGAGCAAGGGGGCCCAGGCGGTGTATTCCCGGTCAAGCTGTTTTCTGTAGGAGATATCGTAATAATCAAAGTCTTTGATAGGAGAATCATCAAAGGCAAATCCAATTATGGGTATGGTTTGATGTATAATATCATTTTGTTTCGGATAATCGATTACGGTTGTAGGGTATGTGATATCGACAGTAAAGGTAAACGCGGCAGGGGTGGATATATTGCCCATAAAATCACGGGCACGGACGTAAAATGTATAAATGCCGTTGTTTTGTACCGGCACATAGGCATAAGTAAGAGAAGAAAAGGACGAGTAATCATCTTCGGAAACGGTAGAGGCGCTATCCATGACAGCAAAGGAGTAGAGCAGCCTTTCCTGGATTGTTTGATTGTCTTTTCCCTTGAAGGTGAACAGAGGTGATGGATTGCCGATGACATGAGCGGGTGTCTGGGTAAGCAAAATATCCGGCGAAATCTTGTCGCCATAATATTGATCAGCACCGCCGACATAATGAGCAAACCACATCGATCCCTGACTGTCCTGAATAACCGATTCGACTCTATTGCTATTTAATCCGCTATATTCTGTTTTCATAGATGTCCATATCCCCTCCTTAAAGAGAGAAACGCCATTGGCAGTGGCAAACCACATGGCGCCGTCATCATCCTGAACCATAGAATTTATATAATTACTCGATATGTTGCAATTACTGATATTGTACTCGTACCAGTTGCCATGATCATAAACGACCACGCCATTGCCCCAACTGCTGAACCAGATTTTACCCTCTCTGTCGGTATAGATGCTTTCGATTCCGCCATTATATAGCTGCCCGACGTTCTGCCAGCTGCCCTCTTGATAGCGTGACAGCGTTCCATCCTCTCCGCCGGCCCAGACCCGGCCATCGTTATCGACGGCAAGACCGCGGATCGTGTTGCTTGCAAGCCCGCTATTATTGCTGTTAAAGGTTTCCCATACAGCGCCCTTACCGGTAATCCACTCCAGGGCATTGAAAAAAAGGTCATCATTCGGACTGTTCTCCCATTTAATGTAATCGTCGTGAAAGGCGTTATCGGAAAAACAGACCACCCGACCCTTGCCGTATTCACAACCGCAGATCACGGCAAAAGGTCCTGTTGGTTCCGCATGATCCTGATTTCTGTCCCAGTTCAGATCGCGCCAGGAGGTGCTGTCCGACCAGGCCAGGGCGAATGCGGGTGCTGTAACCTCAAAACTCGCCCCCCAATTTATTTTATATTGCGAAATCCCTGCTGTTACCTGATGCGGGCTGATATGATCAACATCAAAATTTAATTCGGTCTCCCTGGCATCGTTTGTTTTACACAGCGCGGTATTATCGAACTGAATGCCGAACGGAGTGAGAAGAGAATTGATATCACCTTTCATACCACCATCGCCCATAAAAATCAATCCGCCGCCGGCGGCGACAAAGGATAGAATGTTGTTCACTTCATTCGAACTGAATTCGCCATAGGGCGCTGCAAGAAGCAGAACATTCGTATTTTGCAAAAGCGGACCCAACCCATCTGTTTCATTGAGCTCTGTGATTACATAATCATCAAGCCTGCTTTTAAGAATGCCGAGATAGACCCAGTCCGGATGTTCGGGATTCAGCGCAACCGCGCGTTGATAGGAGATGGTATTGAGTTGGTTGTGTGACTCATCGACGAGCAGTTTCGGAACAGGCGGATTGAGATGGCCGGTATAACGGCTCAAACCTTTTCCTTTACAGCTGAACCAAATACCTCCTGTCGAATCCTGAACAATTTCGGAAATAAAAGTATCACCCGCCAGTCCCGAATTTGTCGTATCAAAGAATGTCCAGCGACTGTTATCGATTTGGGCTACTTCTTTGGCGGTGTACATCCAGAGAATTGAATCCCGATCGCAAAACAGATCCTGAACAAAATCACTGGAAAGATCGCTGTTCTCGGTAGTAAAATTGGACCAGTTGTTGTTGTTATCGAGCAGACTCAGCCCATCCCCGGTTCCAAGCCACATTCCTTCGCCGGTCTCGCAAATTGCATTTACCCGTGTCCCGGCAATATCGCTATTGGTGATGTCATGGGATTTCCAAACCGGCTGATTGATTCGACGGGAGACACCGTCTGTTGTGCCGAACCATAATATTCCCTGACTGTCTTCAAAAAGTGTATTTACACTTCCGGAAGCCAGACCGGTATTCGATGTCGTATAAAGATACCAGATTCCTTGATAAAGACGGGCGACGCCCCCGATCCTGGCGCTGAACCACAGTGTCCCTTTTGCGTCCATCAGGGCATCTGTGTATCGATTCGCCGTATACTCGTAAAAACTATGTCGTTCCCATTCTCCATCTTTAAAACGGTTAATCCCACCGCCACCGGTAGCAAACCACATGGCACCATCTTCATCCTGGACAATACCTCTGACTTCATTTTCGGCCAGACCGCTGTTGACCGTATTAAACGTATACCACTCTCCGTTTCTGAACGAGGTCAATCCTTCACGTAACGTACCATCCCGGTGGCCGGTGCCGAACCACAAGGTTTGATCCCGGTCTTCATAGATGCGTAAAACATAATTGGCGGCAATACCGCTGTTGGTGGTATCATAGGTCGTCCAGGTGTTTTGTTCATATTTACTGACGCCGCTATAACCGGTCGCAAACCACAAGGCTCCGCGGCTGTCTTCTATCATGTCGATGACATAGTTCCCACTCAGACCGCTATTGACCGTATAAAAGGTATACCACTCTCCATCCTGATATCGAGCTACCGCTCCGCCCCAGGTTCCGAACCAGAGGGCTCCGCGGCTATCTACCAGAATGCAATAAACATTATCGGAATAGAGACCAGAGTTGGCTTTATTGAATGTCTGCCACAGGCCGTCTTTGTAGCGGCTAACGCCTTTATCGGTTCCAAACCACATGGCGCCCTCGTGATCTTCTGCAATGGCACGCACATCATTGCCCGCCAAGCCATCCGCTGTGGTATAGGTGGTCCATTTGCTTGATTCCTGAGAATAAGACTGAAAAGCGAACACAACCATGAACATAAGAAACACGGGCAACCTGTCTATCATTTTCATCATCCGGAATTCCTGTAGAGTTGGTGTTATTTTATGAGTATAAACATTTTTGTTTCACTATATGTGTCGGTTTTTAATTCATAGAAATAATTTCCGCTCGCCAACATACGGCCTCTCCACTTTATCGAGTGCAACCCCGGCTGTAAGACTTTGTCGATCAAAGTATCGATTTCCCGGCCGAGCAAATCGTATATTTTCAGAGTCGCCTTTTCGGTACGGGGTAGATAGAAACTGAAATGGGTTGTGGCGTTAAAGGGATTCGGATAATTCTGCTCCAGTTTTATTCGTTTCGGGTCTAAAGGTCCAGAATCGGGACTGACATTCGCAAGGCCGTCATCGTTCGTTATTTTGAGAATGGTGCCGTATTCACCGACGACCCAACCGGTATTGGCATCGACAAAGCGTATTGAGCTCAGATTATGATAGGTGCCTGTGGTTTGGCGTGTCCAGGTATCGCCGCCATCTGTTGTTTTAAAAACATATCCCCACCATCCCGTTGCCCAGCCGGTCTTGGCATCGAGGAAAAAAATATCCAGCAGACAATTGGTATAAACTTCAGCCTGGAGAAACCAGTTGTTCCCCCCATCAACCGACTTCAAAATCGTTCCAAACCATCCAACCGCCCAGCCGACCTTTCTGTCGAGGAAAAATACGGAATAAAGGCTATTTTCGGTTTTGCTGTCCTGAGAAACCCAGGTTACACCACCGTCGCTGGTATGATAGATAGAGCCTCTTTCTTCAGGTAAGACCGTACGTGCTTCCCCAACCGCCCAGCCATGCTTTGAATCGACGAAATAAATATCATAGAGGGGCAGTTCCATTCCGCTTTCCATCATAAAGGTTTCCAGAGTATTCCAGTGATCGCCCCCATCGGTTGTATTCATAATTTTGCCAAACCCTGCCGTCCATCCTGAATCCGGCGTAACAAAATGGCCGTCGTATATTCTGGCATCCGGGCCAAAGGTTTGCGGAGACCAGGTTTCTCCCCCATCCACCGTTTTATAGATCAAACCGACATCACCAAAAACCCAGCCGGTTTTTCTGTTGACAAAATAAAGTGAAGTAATATCTTCCGTTATACCGATATCAACAGTCGTCCAATGCTCGCCGCCATCAGTGGTTTTCATGAGGATCCCCTCTTGACCGCAAATCCAGCCTGTCTGTTGATCAAAGAATTGACAGGTTCGCAAATAACTTTTGGGACCTTTATGATTTTTAATCCAGTTCTGGCCACCGTC
Source organism: Candidatus Zhuqueibacterota bacterium (assembly GCA_014728085.1). Taxonomy (GTDB): domain Bacteria; phylum Zhuqueibacterota; class Zhuqueibacteria; order Residuimicrobiales; family Oceaniaggregativiventaceae; genus Oceaniaggregativivens_A. Next base: position 11,150 of record WJMF01000135.1, on the reverse strand, counting down.
GACGGTATACAGCATCATACCATAATCGCCGACAATCCATGCGCTGTTTTGATCCGCAGCCGTGATTTTAGCCAGCCAATCTTTCGTTCCGCCCAGCTGTCTGTTCCAGTTTTTACCCCCATCAACCGTTTGCAGACAAAGGCCTTCATCGCCAACAACCCAGCCGGTGAGATGATTTACAAAGTAAATATCGTTGAGAAGAACTGTCGTTCCGGATTCCTGTGCAGTCCAGTTTTTACCGCCATCGTCGCTGTAAAGAATGGTCCCATCAAACCCACAAGCCCACCCTTTGTGTTCGTCGACAAAAGAAAGCGATTGCACTGCCGTCGGCAGGTCATCCAGTACGGCTTCCCATGTTTCTCCTCCATCTGTGGTCTTGAGGATCAATCCTCCGTTGGCATACCCCGACATCCAACCCAGCTGTTCATTTTGAAAAGTGACCGCATTAAACCATCCGCCGCTATAACCGCTCTCTACTTCCTTCCAATGATTACCGCCATCCGTGGTTTTAAGGATATGGTTCTCGTCACCCACTGCCCAGCCAACATTTTCATTTATAAAAAAAATCGAATAAAAATGAAACTCGAGATCATTCTTTACGAATTTCCAGTTATTCCCTCCGTCAGTTGTTTTAATAATGCCGTCATCCCCAACCGCCCAGCCTGTAAGAGCGTCAATAAAGCAGAGGCTGAACAAACGGTATTCGACACCTGCAACATAATTACTGACCCGCCAGGACTTTCCGCCATCATCGCTTTGTAAAACCGCACCTTCTGCACCGACAGCGACCAGTTTGTCCTGACCGAGATATTCCACATCGAACAAGACATTTGACTGCGGTAGCGGATGTTGCCATTGCCATCCAGTTTGCGCCGTCGCTAAAAACACAACTCCCAAAAGCACCATGAATACAAGTCTGGATTTCATCTGCCGACTCTCCATTATCAAATGAACCATTTTCAGAATTGTAACCGCCTGTACTCGTCGAATCAACCGATTTCAGGACCGGCAATGGCAAACTGTTGTTTGATAGTACCGGCGTATCGATTCGATCCTTTAACCATTCGAATAAAATATCGCTTTTCCTTAAACCCTGCCTGCGTCAAAAATTGCAGCCAATCATCGTTGTGTTCGGGAACATCGATCAGCAGGTCTCGTTCCCCTGCCTGGCGGCAGAATGCAGCCAAAAGAATACGGGCGGCGTCGAGGTTTTGGCCGACCAATGGTCCGATCTGAAGATACGAGCTTCCCGGGCGGCCGAAACAATAGCCAGCCACAGAACCCCCTCCGCTGAATTTGAGGGCATACTCGGGGTGATCCGAATAAAGCGCTTTCAGCACCCGGCCACGCTCCTGGCCGAATACATTCGCATCATATTCGATGATCTCCCTGAGGTCTTTTTCATTGATTTGCCGAACCATTTCCAGCGGCAATACGGAAGGATTAAACAAGAGCCGGGAGCTGGTCAACCGCAGAATTTTAAACTCGTGTGTAAAACCGAGCCGCTCGTAAACCGTCATTCCTTCCGGGGTTGCATCCAGCTTTATGCTTGTTATATGCTGCAGATGCTCGACAGCTGCTGAAAGCAAACGGGTGGCTATTCCCTGCCGCCGGGCTGCGGGATCCACCAGCACCATTCCGATCCATGCCAGATCGTTATATTCGGTTGTGGTTACGGTTCCGACCACCTTTCCGTTTTTAATTGCCGCAAAACATCCTTTTGGAGAAAAATCCAAAAAATGCTGCCAATCCCTTCGGGTTTGGTTCCAGTTGGCCATGGATTTCAACTCCATTGCCCGTTCCAGATCATCGCTACCGAGTAAACGCAACGTTACCCCTCCCCTGCCGCTATAGTTGCTCTGTTTCTGCAACCACTCGAGTCGCCGGTTTATCCAGTTTAAGGCGTCTTTTTGAATCCATTCGGCATATTCTTTTCCCTTTTCCGCGCCGGCCCGGTCCGGAAAACCGACAGCGCCTTGTGCGGCAATATGGCCGACGCCAAATGTGTTCAAATCAGGTGGCTGAAACTCCTGATCCAGCCATTTGGGTTCTGTAATACCTCTGGTTTCATTTTTTACCAAATCGGGATAAAGATGCATCATCAGGGAGGTTTCCCATTCACCGGCGTGGAGCTCGGCATTGTCGCGCGGCATGTTGCGGGGAAAATAAAGTATTATTTTAAGCGGCCGATCCTGGCGGTTCCAGTCCCGTACCACGGGCATCAGGCTGAAATTACCGCCATGATAATTGAAGATGATCAGCGTCCGGAATGCCTGTTGCTCCGCTTCAGCGGCAATATCCCGAATAACAGACATGAGCGTTTCCGGTTTAAGGCTAAAGGTGCCGCGAAAACCGCTGTGTTCGTAACTGGTGGCAATGCCGAGAACGGGTAAAAGCGCTGCCTGCAGCTGTTCAGCGATAAAAGTGGCAAAATGCGTGGCGAGCAGGGAATCGGTCAGCAGCGGCAAATGCAGCGAATGCTGTTCCATCGCCCCGACCGGCAGTATACAAATGTCATTTTTGTGATTATTCCACTCTATAAATGTACTCTTGCCATCAATAAATTGTTTTTCCATAAAGATATCCTGCTATTTATTTGAACCGCTTGCGATGGTCAGACCCATAGTCAAGAACGTGTTGCAGATAAGCGTGTATATTTTCCAAAGGGGTATCGGGTAAGATACCATTGCCGGCACCAATACAGCATCCGCCATCCGGAGCATCAAAGATATCGATGATTCGTTCGACCTCCTCGCGCACCTGCTGCGGTGATCCGGAGGGCAATAAATTCTGTACATCAATGCCGACCAGAAAGACAATATCGCGGCCAAATTCTCTGGCAACGAATTCATAATCCATTGTATGTTTTTGCACCGGATGAAAGACATCGACTCCGGCCCGGATCAAATCCGGCAGTAACGGTGTATTGTTGCCACAGCTGTGCAGCCACCAGTGGAGTCCATGTCGCTGCAGCACCTCGCCAACGCGCCTGTAATAGGGGTACAGAAATTCTTCAAAAAGATCATGGCTCAACATGGGTTGGCTTTGATGACCGAGATCATCGCTGGTAAAAAAAGCATCGGGTTTAAGGGTCTTCGCAACCCGTTCGATGTAGCCGCAATAAAGATTACAAAGGGCGTCGTGCAGCTTGTGAACCTGACGCGGATAGAGATAATAGTCGGTCAAAAGATTTTCCATACCGCGTAATGCCCAAGGCCGTTCGAAAAAGAAACGCCACCAGCAAAAAAGGGTATATCGGTCCTGCTGCTGCGCCTTGCCGGCCTGTTGCATCAATGCGTCGATTTGCCGATCCGTTTCGGGATCGGGAAATTTATCGATAAATTCATCGAGCTGAGACCAATCCCGGATAACAGAGGCAGAATCGCGCGCCCCGCCCTTGCGTACCGGCCATGACAGGTTCATTTTATCGACATCCAGAGGTTGAATCCAGAGCATTTCGACATCATCGGGATAGCGGTCGAATGCGTTCAGCTGTTTGCCATGGCTTTTCACGAATCCCTCGCCCCAGAATTTGGCCAGAGCCAAAGGAATACGGGGTGGACAGTTGCGTTCTATCGCCCTTTTCATCTCATGCCTGGAGAGTGGTAAATATAAATTATTCAAATCATATATTCCGTATTGAGGTAAAAAGTTATCGTGAATATCTGAAATATTCTAATCATTTAATCAATCCGACTCCTGCCGAATTTGGTTCGGCAAAATTTACTTGAGAAAAAGTGTCGCATCCCCCAGGCTGAAAAAGCGGTATCCTTTTTTCACCGCAACCTCATAAGCGTGCTTTACCCGGGGCCAGCCATAAAAAGCGCTGACCAGCAAAATCAGCGAGGATTTGGGAAGATGAAAATTGGTGATCAAACCCTTAACCGGAAGCTGAAAGCGAAAGCCGGGGTATATAAAAAGATCGGAAAAATCGCTTTTTGCCGTGACTTTACCGTTTTCACAGGCAGCGGATTCCAGCGCTTTCAGCGTTGTGGTTCCCACAACGAACAAGCGTTTGGCGTTATTGATCAGTTCTGCGGCTTTGGCACTGATTTCATAATATTCGGCTTCCATTTTATGATCAATGATATTATCGTCCCGTATCGGCAGAAAGGTCCCGAATCCGACATGCAAAGTAATACTGGTAAAGGTGACCCCTCTTTTCTTTAATGACCGAATGAGATGCGGTGTAAAATGCAATCCGGCTGTGGGGGCAGCCAGAGATCCCCCCTTTTCAGCATACACGGTTTGATATTCATCACCGACACGGCGATGGATATAGGGCGGATTTGGGTAATAATAGTGATCGATAATATCCTTTACCGGCTGATCGAATTGCAAATAAAAAATATCCCCATCGCGGTCAACAACAGTCGCTGAAAGACCGTCAAAATAAAAACGATTTCCGATACGAATCCGCGAACATTTCAAGCGCCCTCTGGCAACAAATGTATCAACCGCCTGCATGATGATAAATTCAGCGGCTGCCCCGGTTTCTTTCTTGCCGCTTAATTTGTTTTTAAGTACCTTGCTTTTATTAATGACGACAACATCTCCCGCTTGCAAAAATTCACCCAGCTGGTAAAAACGCCGGTGATACAACTGGTCGCCATTTACAACCAGCAAGCGCGAGTAACTTTTGGGAACAACCGCGTGCTGGGCAATTTGCTCTTTGGATAATGTATAGTCAAAATCGGATAGATTCATATAAATATGGTGTTTGTTTTAACCAGTTTACAAACTATTTTCCAATTTTCAAAAGATTATTTAGCGGGATAAAACCATGATCATATCCGCCAGTCGCCGAACCGATATACCTGCGTTCTACAGCGCATGGCTCAAAAACCGTATCGAAAAGGGATTTTGTATGGTACGCAATCCATTCAATCCCGCTCAGGTACGCCGCGTCTCTTTGCTGGCAAAAGATGTCGACCTTTTCGTCTTCTGGACCCGTAATGCCCTGCCCCTCCTTCCATTTTTAAAACAACTGGATAGAAACGGCTATCATTATTATTTTCTCTACACCGTGACCGCGTATGGTGAAGATTTGGAACCTCACCTTCCGTCTCAGCAGAAGCAGATTGATCGCGTAAAAATTTTAGCGGAACAGATCGGATCAGACAAGGTCATTTGGCGCTATGACCCGATTCTGCTGAGCGTCAAATTCAATATCAACTTTCATACCGATCATTTTGCAGAGCTGGCGAAGAATCTCAAGCCCTGGGTTTATCGCGTAATCGTCAGTCCGATCGATATGTATGCAAAAACACGCAGAAACCTGCAGGAGAACGCCGCAATTTTGCCTGTGGATTTCGAAGAGCGGGTAAATAGCGGGCTGTTTCCGCAACTGGCAAAGATTGCCGGCGACAATCACCTCGAGATACAGAGTTGTGCCTCCCGAATTGACACGAGTTCGTTCGGCATACCGGCCGGCAAATGTATCGATGACAGCTATATTCAGCAGGTATTTTCAATCGGAGTCAGCCGGCAAAAAGACCGCGGTCAGAGAAAATCCTGCAGCTGTGTCAAAAGCACGGACATTGGCCGCTATAATAGCTGTGTTCACGGCTGTTTATACTGCTATGCGGTGCAAACCTGGAAACAGGCAAAAACCTATTTTCAAAATCACAATGTTGCAAAACCGGAGATGTAGAAACGATGCTAGAATCTACCCCTCCTGTTTTCGATACTCATAAGGCCGGTCATCGGATAAATCGACGATGGTATAGACCAGCTTGTCGAGATTTTCTCTTTCGAACAATTGTAATAATTGCAGATTGATCGCTTCCCGAACCCGTTCGTGTTCTTTCCAGACAGTGGTTTTGGTAAAATAGTAGAGCCGAATCACCCGGGCGTTGCCTTCCAGCTGGCGAAAATTGACCATATGGAACTCCTGATGCACCTCCGGATGATCGTGCAAGAGCTGTCTTATGCTATTCAGCAGGTTTTGCAAACAATCAGCCGCGATGTTGTCGATTTTGAAAGCATAGCTGACGCGCCTTTTATACATGCGCGACCAATTTTTAACCACCGAATTGGTGATGGTCGCATTTGGGACGATCGAAACGGTTTTATCGAAATTTCTAAAGGTAGTACTTCTGATCCCAATATACTCGACATCTGCATCGACAAGATTGCCGTCGTTCAGCTGTACCCAATCACCCTCTCGAAAAAGATTGTCGATATAGATTACCGCACAGGCAAACCAGTTTGCGATAATATCTTTAAAAACGAGTCCCAGGGTCAGTCCCATTCCTCCGAGAACCCCAAAGAGAGCGGCTGCGGACATGCCCAAAAAAACTTCTGCTGTTTTAATAATAACGATAAGGACGGCGAGTATTTTGATTACTTTTTTCAAATAGGGGGCGAGAAGATCATCGAGTTCCGTTTCCGTGCGCTTTGCGACGGTTGACCAAAAGCCGGTAAACACATCCGCACTGCGATAAATCAGCCAGCAAACCACCACGACAAAACAAAACTCGAGAATATTATTATACATCCGGTCAAAATATTCATTTACCGGACCCAAAATAATCTGAATGACGAACAGACCGACGATAAGAATAATGAACCGCAATGGCGGGTCGAGAATGTCAATCAACGCATCATCGAGCGCATTCTCCGTGTCGGCAGCGAGCCGCCGTAACTTTCGAATGACCCAAAAAGAAAAGAGTTTGCGCAACACCAGGGTAAGTAAAAGAACGAAAAAAACAAGGATAATTTTCGTACCCGGGATTTCGAACAGAGTAAAATAGTCATCAAGAAACGCAACGGCGGGTTCCATCATGATTTCCTTTCAACGCAATTCCGTATTTTTCGATGAAAGGAAGGTAAAAAATAATGGCTAAAAAATCAACCGAGTAATGGTTCACTTTTTTTTAATCAGAGAGCTGGTGATCAGGCCGACACCGATAATGACCAAAACCAGCGGCCAGAATTTTTGAGCAAACCTGACAACCATATAGGAAAAATCAAGGGTATGAAACAGCACAATCACGCCGAAAAAGGTCAGAATACTGCCCGGTATGAGCAGGGCCCAATCCGACGGTTTAAAGAGAAAGAGAACGATAAACGACACGCCGAGAGCAACAATAAAAACAGGCCAAAACTCATAAAATTGAAAACGATGGATAATATGGAAATTTTGCAGCAAAAAATAGCTGCCCAGAAGGAGAAAGAATGTCCCCCAAAAGGCGTTTTCACTCTTGCCCCGAAAGGCTGAATAAAAAAATGCAAGTCCGGCAATGACGAGAAGAACGGGGTATATTTTACTCCATGTGATATACAAAAGGTCAAACCTGTTCAGCAAAAGCAAAAAGCCGACAACAATAAAGATCAAACCAAAACCAAGCGAAGAAGAACGCTTCATGATGACCCCTCCGGTTTTTTAGTGCTCTTTGGTTTTACCGTCGATTTGCGGCGTTTTGCCGGTTTTTGCGTCCCGGTGGATTTCTGTTCGTCCTCTTCCGGTACAAAAAGAAGAAAGAGGACGTACGCACTTGTACCAACAAATATATTTGTCAACAGAGTCAGAACAACCCACCCGAGGCGGACCAATGTTACATCGATATCAAGATATTCTGCAATACCGCCACAAACGCCGCCGATAAGGCGACTGGATTTGCTGCGATAAATCCTTTTTCCCGCTGTTTTGGCGGTTTCTCCCTCTGCTTTCTTTTCATTTTTCAGGGAATGGATAACGATTGCGACGCCAACGAGGATGATAATGGTGGGATAGATCGTCTGCCATTTGATATGATGAAACCACCAAAAAGGCCATCGCCAATAGAAAAAGCTAAACATTTCATGGAAAAAGAGACTCAGCCCCAACACCACCAGAATGGCCCCCACGATCAGAGTCGTGTTTTCCGACGTTTTCGCAGGCAATTTCTCGCTTTCCTGTTGATACGGATTTTCGGGCATAAAGATGGCTGAAACGATATATGCGATAATGCCGATTCCGTTCCAAAATGCAAGGATAATAAAAATGATGCGAATGATGACGGGATCGAGCTTGAGATACTCTGCAATGCCTCCGCATACACCCAGAAATACTTTATGAATTTTGGAACGATACATTTTTTGAGCTTCTTGTGTCATTTTTCACCTTTTTTTTCCAATTCTCTTTCTTTAAGACGAAAATTGCCGGAAAATGTTTCAGAGAACAGAAACCTTCATTTGCAAGCGATGTCGTACTCGCCTGAACAAAAGAACGACCCTATTTTTCTTCCGCCTTTCCGGTCATGGGGACGAATCTTACCGGGATCAGTTTTTCAGTTTTGAAATCCTGTTTACCTTGTTTGGTGACCTTGACCAATTCCTGGAAAAAATCCCCTACCGGTGCGACCAGCGTACCGTTTTGCGATAGTTGATCCAAAAGCGGCAGAGGAATCTTTTTAGCTGCTGCGGTCATAATGATCGCATCGAATGGTGCTTTTTCAGGCCATCCGCCATAGCCATCACCGCACATCACCTGAATATTATCATAATCGAGTTCATTCAGCGTCTCCCTGGCTTCCATACAGAGGGGCTGCACGATTTCAATGGTAAAGACACTGTCCACCAGCCTGGAGAGTACGGCGGCTTGATAACCGCAGCCGGTACCGATTTCCAATACTCTGTCATCGGGTTTCACATTCAATTTTTCGGTCATGTATGCAACGATGTAAGGCTGCGAAATGGTTTGCCTGTGACCAATGGGTAGTGGTGAATCCTGATAAGCGGCATTTTGTTCACTCTCAGGGACAAAAAGATGGCGGGGCACTGTTCGCATAGCTTCCAAAACACGGGGATCATCTATTCCCCTGGGTTTTATCTGCTGCTCTACCATTTTATAACGCAGAATTTCGTACTGGTTGCTTTGACTTGCATCTTGTGTCTTCATACAAAATATCCCCTGATAAATGAATAAACCAAAAATGAGTAAATATTTTATCATATGTCCATCCGTTTTGGTATTGGTTACATTTAAAATTAATTAAAATAGATACCAATTCCAAATTCACAACGCTGATAACCGGATGTTAACGGTTAAAATCCTTCTGTTTTCGGGCTCGGGGTCAGTCTGGTTCAGAGGGGAATCATCTATTCAATAACTCAACGCCGGGTGGTGAACTGGATGTGTTCGGTTTCAGCATTTTCCGATCCTTCTACGATGACGCGATAGGTCTGGTTTCTATCGAGTCCGCTAATCTTGCAGCGTTTTTGGAACGGAACGCTCATCTGGATGACAACCTTGTCGGGATCGTGCTGAGCCCATGGGGTAAGTTGAATTTCACCATCTTCGATATTCACCTCGACATGATCGAGTTCATACGCCGGTGTGGGCAAATATCCATCCACCATCAGCTCGGCTTGTTTGCGCCACTTGCTCATTTTATGAATTTTGACTGACTTTACCGGGACGACAGTCATGTTTTTTGATTTCATTTGGAATATCCTCCAGAGTAAACACAAACTAGAGCCTTTTCATCTTCCGTTCCGGTGCATGTAGACCGGAATACAGCGATAACTGAGAACCATAAAACAGCAAGCGTATACCAATTTTGACAAGCATAAAAAGTTGCTGAAGGATAACAGCAATCAGTACGAGAAAAAACTGATCTTTTGAAAAACTCAAAATCAGACCAAAGATGAGAGTACCAAGAGCGGCAATGGCGGCGATCAACAAATAAAGTCCCATTGCCCTGCCAAAATGAGCAAAAACAAATTTGATTCCGAGCCAGATAGACATCCACGATGAATCTTTCTTTTCAACAACAATAATGATCTTGGCATAATCAAATATCATATTGATAAAATAGACCAGAAAAAGTACAATTGAAAAAGCGATCGAATGCAACAAAAGGCGAAGGGTATCGGATGACCAATTGGTGGTGAATTGATCGAAAAGAATAAGCAACAGGGGCTGAACAAATTTGTAAAAAAGGAAAAAAACAATCAGGGCGGTTAACAGTAAAGCAAAAAAGTGATGAAAATAAAATCCGGCATTGGAAAAAAAACGGCTGACCGAAAACGAGCGTTTTTCGTCGGTAAAAAGTCCCAAAACACCCCCGTTTAAAAAGGATGACAGCAGCAGCCAGACCAAACCGAACAAAAGCATCCAAAAGCCATAAAAATTGAACTGTCCTGTGAGCACCATTTCAACATTATCGAATAAGGGAATAATGCCGTTGAGCAGCCCCGGTCGAAAGGAGGCCAGGATATGCCGGGGATCAAAGTGCATCCACCAGCTGGAATCGAAACCATGAAGCATATCATCGCGTATGACTCGATCGCCAATTTTATCATAAAGGTTTATCAAAAAGGGAATTGCCAGGAGCAAAGTAAGGGTAAAATTAACTGCATAAATCAGGGGAATCATTTTAATATGGCGTGAAACGAGATCGAATCCTTTGGAAAGGGCATTTTTTACAGTCATTATTGCAACTCCTCAGTCAAAATTTCACATTAAAAGCTCATGAGATCGATGCCAGTACTTCAAAATAGTGCTGGACCCAAAACATCCACATGCTGGTCCATTTCAGTGCCGACCAGATATTCTTCTTGCGGTACAGACTATTGTTGACGCGATCAGGATCGATCATAATTTTATGATTGGGATCGATTTCAACTTTTCTGACAGCTGTTGCATGTTCAAATTCATAAATTTTAACTTTATGATAACCATCCCAGGTCCATTCCATTTTTTCTCCGTTTTCCATTGTGACAACGACATCGACCGGCAAGTGAACGGAACCCGTGTGTTCAAGCGTAATTCTGTTGTATACCTGATCCGTGGTTTCATTTCTATACTCCCACGCTTTGCCGTTTTCCCAGAATCCCCGTTCCTGCAGGTTGCGGCTGAATATATGGCTCACCTTAAAATCTGAATCTCCTCCCTGGATCAGAATCTCATCGAACAGGGAAGCAAGCCGCGGATCGAGGTCATGCTGGCTTGTCAGGAAGGTCATAAATTCCTCCATGGCGCAGCGGCTATAGAGAGAATTCCGGACAAAATCTCTCAAAGCGATAGAAAAGGCCGGATCGCCAACGAGATTCTCGAGAGTCCAGAACAGGAGAGCGGATTTTATGATATTTCGCCTTCTGTTCTTTTCGTAAAAGGTTATTTTCCCTTCATCCGAGAGCTCAACGATGTGGTCGAGTTCCGC
>WJMF01000022.1 GCA_014728085.1 Candidatus Zhuqueibacterota bacterium | reverse complement strand
TTATTTATCGGTAAACGCCGGAGCGATAATTGGAGTGAAGAATTCTTTGAGCACTATATTTATTCCTCAGAAGATTATAAAGAGTTTCTTCATAATCGATATGTGCCGGAGAGAATAGGTGAATTTGTTTTTGAGCAAGATTAAAAGATTTGTGAGTGAAGATATGTTAGATTTTTTATTTTTCCTGTGATTCCAAAACCCGAGTGTTGCTCGGTAGCGCATCCCCGGGTGTTTGGGTGAAGTATTTACAAGTACTCTTCGTAACGCAGGCGCACCGTATGTGTACTGAATGGAATGGAATGATTTTTATCCTTACATGGTCTCCATACGTCACGTCCGTCGCACCCCTCGCTTTTTTAAGCATAAAAAAATAATATCATTTGTTGCTTTCTATCGATAATATTCATTCATTTAAAGCAGGGTCCATGTGGTAAGTGAAAATTGTACTTGTGACACTTTGATCATTGAACTGCCGAATGGATCGGGGAGAGGCAATCCTGGCATGTGGGGGTTTTTGACAACGTAACTGTTATTATCGAAAATGACGGAGGTCCCATGCATGTCATCGTCGATGATCGCGAAGCGCGTTCCGGGATCTTGCAACACCTCGGGAAACTGGAAAAGACCACGGTTGCTGTTCAGCGCCTTCCGGTCGGGGATTATCTGGTCGATAACCGGCTGCTGTTCGAGCGCAAGACGGTTCGCGATTTTGCCCTGTCGTTGTGTGATGGCCGTCTCTTCAATCAGGCCTGCCGGCTCTGTTCATCACCCTACAGCGCGGTTTATATGCTTGAAGGCTCGACTGCGGATTTGAACAACCTCAACATTCGCCGCGAGTCGATTCAGGGCGCAGTCATATCGCTGACGCTGTTATACGGATTACCTATTCTGCGGTCTTTGAATGGCGAAGAAACCGCCAGACTTTTATCCTATACTTCTCTGCAAATGCGGAAAACCGCTGAGGGCCTTTTTCGACGGCCCGGTTATCGTCCCAAAGGTCATCCTAAACGCAAGCTCTATGTTTTGTCAAGCCTGCCCGGAATCGGTTCGGTCCGGGCCAATCAGCTGCTGCAGCGATTCGGTACCATCCGCGCTGTGTGCAACGCTTCTGCTGAAGAGTTGATGCAGATTCCCGGACTGGGTGAAACAACAATTAAAATGGTGCAAAGGATTCTGAACTGAAAACAGTAAACCAGTTTTTTGTCGAGTTTTTGCACGGTGCCCCATTCGGGCGTCCTGCCGGATATCCGGGAAAGGCGTTCCCGCCGGTTACTTTTCCTGGCTGACCAGCAATGCCACCGGCCACTGATTTAATATCCTTCCGACCAACGTTTTAGAGTCGGTTTGGATCATTTCACCGGTAAACTGGTTTTTACAAATCATATCCGCCGGCAAGCGGATATGTGTATCGCGCCATATGTCCTTGCCCAGAGGCAGGGTTTTGTCGTCTGTAACGGCAGAAAGCAGACGCGGAACGACGACGATGATTTCTCTTGCACCCAGCCGGCGGCGGAAGGCAACAATATTTTTGGCATAGCGGCCACCGCTTCTGATGGCCCTGTATCCGGCCTGATTGAAAAAACCGGGCCAGTCCCTGCCGAGCTGCAGGGCTTTATAGATAATATAAAATTTTGCGCTCTCCCCATTTAGCAACAGGTCAGCCCGTAACGCATCGGAATTATCTGCTTCCCGCTTTTTCAAATCAATTAACAGGGTTTTACGCCGTTCATAATCCACCGGGCGGCGATTGTCGGGATCGACCAGGTTTAAATCCCATAGTTCGCTTCCCTGGTAAAAATCGGGTATGCCGGGAGAGGTTATTTTAAGGAGGGTTTGGGTATACGAGGTAAAGCGGCCATACCAGGCGATTTTGGCCTGAAAGGGCAGGAAAGATGCCAAAAAGGCATTATCATCCGTGGGATGCAGTATAGTGTCAATAAATTGTTGCACGCCTTTTTCATAGTCGCTGACGGGTTCGAGCCAGGCAGTATGGACTTTGGCTTCTCTGATTGCCTTGGTCATATAATCCTTGATACGCTTGCGATAGATATCGTTGTTTTTCGTCCAGCTTCCCGCCAGTGTTTGATAAATAAAGTACTCGTCATTGGCGTCCGGAATTAGTCTCTTGCCTTTACGGATTTTGCGGGACTTGTTTAGCTTGCGCCACTGACGGACCTTTGTTTGCCACTCATTCGCGAGCTCTGAGATGACATTGATTCTGGCGCGGATATCTTCACCTCTCTTGGTGTCGTGGGTCGAGCTCGCATTCATCGACTGCGGATGGGTCCGGGCTCTTTGCCGGTTAAAGGCATGGAATGTCCTGACCGGCAAGGCATAGTGGTCCGGGTTACCGCCGACTTCGTTGAGCGAGATGAGCTTATGATAGATATAGAGCGCCGTGTCTTCAAAGCCCTTGGCCATCAGTGGTCCCGAGAGCTGCTGGAATCTTTTAATAAAGCGCAGGCTCAGGGCCTTTTCTTCATCATCGGTTGTTTTGGTGGTATCTAAAAGAAGAATATTGCGGATAAACAGAAATTCATGCTCAAAATCGGGCATGATTTGAATCGATTTGTCGATGGTCTGCTGAATGATCTGCTTATCGGTTTCGCGTTTTTCCTGTTCAGTAATATAGGTGCGGTAAACCGGAAACCAGGACAGAACTTCAACCAAAGCCCGACGCAAGCCATAGAGTGTAAAGTCACGGCCATAACGCGTTTTATTGGAAATCCCGGCCAGCAGGTGCGCAAGATTGTCGATGTCTCCGGCCATGTGTTTGCCGATAATCAGCCGTTTTTTATCATGTACCAGTTCATTGAGCGGCTGATCGCTTTTACGCAGTTTTTCATAAAAGCGGGAGAGTTTGGCTTCGCTTCCCGGATCGCAAAGAAGACGGTTGACGATATTGAGAAATTCATAACCGGTGGTGCCGTCAACCGGCCAAAAGTCGGGCAATCCTTCAAAATCGAGTATTTTTTCAACTATGATATAGGTATCATTGAATCGCTGACGCAATTGCCGCAGGTATACGGTTGGATCATAAAGCCCGTCTACATGATCGATGCGCAATCCTTGTATCCGTTTTTTATCGACCAATTCGGCGATCAGCTTATGTGTCTGTTCAAAAACGGTTTTATTCTCTACTTTGACCGATATCAAACCGTTGATGTTGAAAAAACGGCGGTAATTGATCTCTTCCATTCCGACTTTATAGAAGGCAAGGCGAAAGTTTTGTTGCATCAATAGGTCGTCCAGACGATCAAAACTGCGGGGATCTCCACGCTTGCCGTTAAAGAGGGCAATATTTTTACGAAAAAAGGCGCGGATGGTCTTGTTGTTCTGATATAATTCCCATAAGATGGTTTTGATAAAGGCGACCTGGTCGCTTTTTTCGCTTTTTGAACGTTTACTATTTTTGATCGCATATAGTGCCCCCAGCAATTTTACATAATCCGTGTGCCGGGTACCGAGTTTTTCTTCCAGTTCATCGCATCGATAGGCGAAAACCCTGTCATACGTCTCAGGCCGGATGGGAAAACGGTGGTCGTAATAGGCGGCAAAGAGTCCCTTGTGGTCGTATGTTAGCCGGATTTCTCCTCGTTCAAGACAGATACCGTAAAATTCTCCCAAAAAAGGCGCCAGGAGTCGATCCTGCAGCGCCGGATTTTGGTGATCCCAGTTGAAATCGAAAAATTCAGCATACTCCGAGCCTTCTCCCTTTTCCAGCACATCCATGAGCAAATGATTATCGCTGTGAAAGGCCATATGATTGGGCACGATATCCTGAATCCAGCCGATGTTTGCTCTTTTGAGTTCAGCAATTAATTGTTTCAGCTCTTTTTTGTTTCCCAGAGCCGGATTAATGGCATTCGGATCGACAACGTCATAGCCGTGTGTGCTTTCAGGTGTCGATTTGAAGATCGGCGAAGCGTAGAGATGGGATATGCCCAGTTCACTGAGATAGTCAATAATTGGTGCTACATCTCTGAAACGAAAGGAGGGGTTGAACTGTATGCGATAGCTTGCCCGGATAGAATCGCTCATTTTATTTTAACCCCCAATAATCCGGATAAACGGTCAAAATTGGCAAGCCATTCTTTGGCATCGTTTTCACCCTTTTCGGCTCTTTTTTGCATGGTTTGATAATATTTTTTACCTGTTTTGAAATAAATATTCTGAGCCATCCAATAGTTGACCGAGAGGTCAAGTCGATTCAGGTTTTCCAAAAAACTACACATCTCTGCCAGCAACGTATTGCTGCGCGGATTTTTTTCAAGCGCGGGAATCATGTCGTTCAAACGCTGAGTGGCGATAAAAGAGAGTTCAGTCTTGTCTACGTTGAGATGGTATTTCTTCAGTTGAGCAATCAGATTCTCTATGCGATTAATATCGAGTTTTTCATTTTTGATCGCTAGCTGCAAATCGGCATTGAGTATATATTCTACCGGAGTGGATAGCGCTTTGGGTAGCGGAATCTGCATTTCCTGCATTGCATTCATCACCGCATAATCATTTTCATAAATCTGGCGAAAATGGACCTCTATGTTTTCCAGCGAGGACTGGAGGATTTCCCTGAAAACTTTGCGGCGTTCGCCCTTGAAGAGGTGCCAGAGTGTATAGTGATGGGTTTCAAAATGTTCATCCATTATATGGATGGTCCCGGGAATGTCGCTCTTCATAAAGGTCTCTTTCATCTGCTGATGCATAGTCTCATAGGCTTCCTCGCTGTCAAACTGGCGCACACCGCCATTGATGATATGGCCACCCAGATGCAAGACGCTGAAGGTGATTTCCGATTCGCTCCAGGTAATCGTTGAGCGCACCGATATACGGCCAACGGCACAAACGAGCCTGCCGACCTCATAGAGATCATAGGCTTTTGTATTGATAGAGTAGCAGTATATTCCAGTGTTATTTTCATATTTTTCAAACAGTGATGCCACCGCATAATGGGCTCCGACCCGTAGCAGATCGAGTATGGCCGGTTTGACAAATTTTTCATAAACCACGGCGCCGTTTTCCATTTCTGCAATATTGCTTTTTGCTTCTGCCAGTTTTTTTAAAAATGGCGCTTCCAGGTCGTGTCCAAAATCCTGTAAAAGTTGGATGGCACGGGCAGCATACTGAATAATTTGGGTGGTTTCGATTCCCGATACTTCGTCGAAAAACCAGCCACAGCTGGTATACATGAGCATGGCATGTCTTTGCAACTCCATTAAGCTCAGGGCTTTGGATTTTTCCTCATCCTTTATATCTTTTCCCTGTTCCTGAAAAAAGCGATCAATGTTGTCCACCGAGCGATCGAGGATTACTTTGATATATTCATTTCTGGCCTGCCAGGGATCCTGGAAATACTGTTCCGCCTGTTCTTCGAACACCGGCAATATCGAGTCCCGAAGCCAGTCCAGAGACTGGCGCAGAGGCGCCCGCCAGGATTGATTCCAGCCGGGATTCATGCCGGAATTGCAACCACAATCCGAAAACCAGCGTTCGACACCGTGGAAACAGCTCCAGGAGGTGTTGTCTATAATTTTAACCTCATATTCAGGCGGGTGCTTCTCGAGAAACTCGCTGTATATGGTGATATCGGCAAGGTTGTTTTTTTCGATATGATAGAGACAATAGGCCAGCGCCATGTCGCCATAGCGATGATGATGACCATAAGTTTCGCCGTCGGTAGCGATGTGGACCAGCTGTGGCTCCTGTGAATCGGAAAAAACGCCTGTAAGCCGATGGGCAAAGCGTTCGCCGTTATTGAGCAGATCACTAAAGCCTACTTCTTGTGAAATCGGGCCGTCGTAGAAAAAGAGATCGATATGCCGGCCTGCAGACAGATACTGCCGGTAGGCGCGTTTGGGATCGATATGGTTGCCGGAAACGTCGGTCCAGTCTTTATCGCCGATTTTTCGCATGCGGCCCGCTTGTGAGGGTGCCAGAATGGTGAACTGGATTCCCTCTTCAGCCAATATTTCCAGTGTTGCCGTGTCCACCGCCGTTTCGGAGAGCCACATGCCTTTGGGTTTACGCCGAAACCGGTGTTCGAAATCGCGTATGCCCCAAATGACCTGAGTCCTCTTGTCCCTTTCATTGGCCAGCGGCATGATCATGTGATTGTAAACCTGAGCAATAGCCGCACCATGGCCATTGTAGAGTTGCCGGCTTTTTTTGTCCGCATCGAGAATGGCCTTATAGGTATCCGGCATTTTGGTCTCCATCCAGGAAAGCAACGTGGGGCCGACGTTAAAACTGATCTTTGAAAAATTATTGACGATATCGATTATGCGTCGGTCGGGATCGAGGATCCTGGAGGCTGTATTGGGGGCATAGCCTTCGACTGTGATTCGTTCGTTCCAGTTATGATAGGGATAGGCAGAATCCTGAAGTTCAACGTCTTCAAGCCAGGCGTTTTCTCTCGGTGGCTGATAAAAATGACCGTGTATGCATATTTTCTTATTCAAGTTTTTCTCCTTTTCTATAATAGACCGCAAAGCTTTGGGGAGCAAGCGATACGATTTGGCTGTCGAGTTTAGCCGGTAAAAGGGTTCCCGGGCCTGACCAATGTTCTTCGGACGAATCGATCAGTTTTGTCATCGACTGTTCAAATGCGACCCGGTAATTCACTTGTTTGTCGTTAAAATTATAGAGAGCAACAATCTCCTCCCCGTTTAACCATCTTTTTTGCTCCATCACCGCATCAGACCAATGTACACTCTGGGCGTGCATATCAAGATTCCTGATAGGCCGGATATTTTTTCTCAAGTCGACAAGTCTTTTATAAAATTCAACCATGGTTTGGTGATGATTTTTGCTGCGTTTGGTCCAGTCGAGTTTTGATCTCTCAAATGAATCCCGGCTCTGGGGATCGGGTGGCTCCTGGTTCCACTTAAAATGAACAAATTCATTTTTTCTACCCTGACGCACCGCCTCGACCAGTTGCGGATCGGTATGGCTGACGAAATAAAGAAAAGGAGACTCTTCGGCATACTCTTCTCCCATAAAGATCAGCGGGACAAAGGGAGAGAGCATGAGCACGCCGGCGGCGGTTTTGAGTGATTCGAAAGATAAAAGTGCGGATAACCGCTCTCCGTTCATACGGTTGCCGACCTGATCGTGATTTTGAATGCAAACGACGAACTGGTGACCCGGAAGATCGGAAGCATCGTTACCGTGATATCGCTTGCGATAGGCTGAATATTTCCAGGAATAGTAAAAGCCCTGCTGCAAAGTTTCTGCCAGATGGTGTACAGTCCCAAAGTCCTGATAGTATCCCGCCCGTTCGCCGGTCAACAGGGCATGCACAGCGTGATGAAAGTCATCGGACCATTGCGCCTCCAGATAATAGCCACCCTGCTGAGGCGGGCGTATCAGTTTAGAATCATTTAAATCGCTTTCTGCAATAAGCCAAAAGGGACGATCAAGGGTTTTCGCGGCAACGGCCAGCTGTTGCAGAAAGGGTGTGGCGCTGAAATCATAGATGGCGTGTACTGCATCGAGGCGCAGGCCGTCAATATGGTAGTGGCGAGCCCAGTAAAGAGCGTTTTCGATAAAATAGTTCCTTACCCCCTGATTATAGGCGTCGTCGAAATTGATCGCATTGCCCCATGGTGTTTTGTATTTATCGGTAAAATAGGGCGCAAAATCAGCCAGATAATTGCCCTCTGGTCCGAGATGGTTATAGACAACGTCCAGTAGAACGACGATACCCTTTTGGTGGCAGGCATTCACCAGCGTCTTAAGTCCTTGCGGCCCTCCATACGAGTTTTGCACGGCAAAGGGGTAAACGCCATCATAGCCCCAATTGCGGTCGCCCGGAAATTGCGCTACCGGCATCAGTTCGATGGTATTGATGCCGAGATCAAGAAGATCATCCAGCCGGTCGATAATTGCCGTAAATGTCCCTGCCGGTGTCATCGTCCCCACATGCACTTCATATATGATCATGTCTGACA
>WJMF01000134.1 GCA_014728085.1 Candidatus Zhuqueibacterota bacterium | reverse complement strand
TGTGCAAAAGCTGTCTGAACTGTGATGGCTGTGATTTTTGTGATAGACAGGATGAGAAAGCGGTGTGAGTTATAGCAGATTTCTATCCTAACTCTCAAAAAAATCATTTTCACGGGAATTTAGCGTTGTTAATAATGGTTATATAGGGTGAAAATTTGTAACATAATAGACATGGGAGGAGTAAGATGAAACGAATCCATAAAATTATTATCAGCGCGCTGGTTATCTTCTTTGTTGTTGGTTGTGGTCAGCAGCAGCAAAGAACTGCCAACGACATTGTAACCGAATATCCCGAAAATGCAAAGGTTGTGTTTGAGAACGACTATGTGAAGGCGGTTGAATTCATGCTTGAACCAGGAGACAAATTGCCCTTGCACAAAGGAGGCAAAAGGGTGGTCTATGCGCTTTCCGATTATAAGGTAAAATGGACTGAAGGCGATGAAACATCCGAAAAAGAGTGGCAAAAAGGTGATGCTCACTGGCATGATGCTATTGAACACGCTATTGAAAATATCGGTGATACGATTGCCAGCTATATGGTGGTGATGCGCAAGGATGCGCTATTGCCGGAGACCGGCGAGTATGATCTTTCGCGCGATGCCAGTCAGCTTGATTCGGAACATTCAAAGATCATTTTCGACAATGAGCATGTACGCCTCATCGGTGTTACACTCGGGAGCGGTGAGTCACAACCAAAGCATGAGGGCATTTACCGCCTGATTTATTCCTTGTCGGATTACAAGATAGAATATACCTACAATGAGACGAATACTGTGGAAAGCCAAATGGAAAAGGGTTATGTTCACTGGCATGCCCCGGACAGGCATTCGGTAAAAAATATCGGTGATCCCCCGGCACATTACCTGATTTTTGCCTTTAAGAAGTAAAGCTGGATTTGGCGAGCCCCCTATTATTTTGATAAAAGGGGGCTCGACATGAAAAGGATATTTTTTCTATCCGAACTGAATTGTTCATATACAATCAAAACTGAACCGGTCTATTGACATCGTGCAACAATCTCCCGCTTTTTCATCGTAATGCTGTAATTCCTATATTGGCCCGGCTCCATTTTGCAGGCAAATCTTTTTTCAGATTATCAAATTCAATTAACAATCAATTGAAGAGAAATCAGCTATTTGATAAGAGGCTCGATCGACCCAACAGGAAAATGGAGAGATCGGGTTTCGCATGATGGTGATAAATCCATATTATTGGCTCTATTTTTTTTCGATACGGTTTCAATGATTTTTTCCGGCCTCGAGTATTAGATTTTTTGTGCTACATCGCGCCGATAGATCAAGATGGTCCCAGGAATACTATCGTTGCACAATTATGGGCTTTAACCACAACATTGTCTATTGTATAACCATCTGTATCTGAAGAATTAACGGCGATGGCAATATAATCACCTGCATTTGCAATAAAGCTTGTGGAGACATGTGATGCAGTTGCCGTACTGGCAGATTTGTTATTATATGTTGTGGTTCCCTGTCCGGCAATGTAACTCGAGTTGTTCAGATTGTTTGGGTTACTGGATTTAGTAATATATGTACAGAAGAATTCTCCAGTATTGATGTTGCTGGCAGCCACTGTAGCGGTAACCAAATAATAACCGGTGTTACCTGAGGGAATGCGAAAACAGTCATAGGTACTGTTGTAGAGACTGCCATTGTTCCAGTCGATTGCGTTCATGGGGATTTTGTGCATCGCGTATGCACTACCTGATGGAATATTTAGGTCTGCCGTTCGATAAATCTTGGCCGAGTTGGTTGGCCAGCCGGGGCCTTGTGGCCCTTCCGGACCTTGAGGACCTTGTGGTCCGGTATCGCCGGTATCGCCCTTTGGTCCTTCAGGCCCAACCGGACCTCGCGGCCCGGTGTCGCCCTGCGGACCTCGCAGGCCCTGCGGACCTTGTGGTCCGGTATCGCCGGTATCGCCCTTTGGTCCTTCAGGCCCAACCGGACCTCGCGGCCCGGTATCGCCCTGCGGACCTCGCAGGCCCTGCGGACCTTGCGGCCCGGTATCGCCGGTATCGCCTTTTGGACCCTCAGGCCCAACCGGACCTTGCGGGCCTTGCAGACCCTGCGGCCCTTCCGGACCTCTTTGGCCGCGAAAACCCCGCCAGGCTCCATTTACAGCTATGTAGATCGAATCATCTTCCGTGTCATAATAGAGCGTTCCTTCATTGGCGGGATCATGACCGCTCCTCGGTATCAGGCGAATACCGCCATTTACTTCCAATGTTTCGGTCGGTTCAGCATCACCGATCCCGACTCCCATCTTGCCATCAGAAGTCACTTTTATAAGAGTCGTTCCACCGTTGTTTTTCACTATCATCTGTCCAGTGGCGACACTTGCCAAAAGTGCAAAAAGTAAACTTGTAACCACCAGTAGCCTGTACATAACTGTCCTCCCTGTTTAATAAAATATATGTGGCATGCAATGCTCTGCAGTATTTTTTTGACAACTGTAATTATTTTATGACAAATGTTCCTTTTTTCAACCATTGAGGAGTCGCTCAAGTTATTTATTTACTAAACATTGTAGGGAACACCATTTATTATAGCAAAGAACATGCCAGGCATTGAATATGATTATCATCCGGTGTGAAACGTTATTATCGTTTAATCGTGCACGGCAGAATGCGTATAAAAACAGATGGAAAGTGGGGGCTATTGTGTGCACTCGCAGAGTGTTTTATTAAAAATGGATGCAAAGTCAGCAGATATAACGAAAGCAAACAGAAACCATATTCAAACTTGATTTTACACTTATATATGTGTATTATAGAGTCAAATTACCAATAACCGTAATTTTGAAATCTTCAGTGCCGACAAGGTGTTGTAATAAGCAAAAAATAGTTGCCGATTCACCTATATCACCCCGGAAGAAAAATACAGGCGATTAAAAACTCCTCCGGAAATGATATTCGAATACAGTTTTTTCAAAATCGGCTATGATATGAAAGATATACGTCATAATATGATCAAAATGAATTTTTATAAAGCTGCAAATGGTAATTCTTTCCGATGCAAAGGAGTCCGGAGTACGACTTTAGCTCAACTCATTTAAAAACAGTGAGGAATAGTTACGCTATGAGAATGTTGCAAACCTGGAGATGGTATGGCCCCAGCGATCCGGTTACCCTCACCGACATCCGGCAGGCCGGTGCAACCGGTATTGTAACCGCTTTGCACCAAATTTCGGTCGGTGAGGTGTGGAGTATCGAGGAGCTGGAAAAAAGAAAACGAATGATTGAATGGGATTATTCCAAAGACAAACCAAGAAGACGCGGCCTCAAATGGAGTGTTATCGAAAGTATTCCCGTTCACGAAGATATAAAGCTGGGAAAGCCCGGGAGGGACAAGTGGATCGAAAACTATCGGCAAAGCCTGCGAAATGTCGGCTGGGTCGGTATTCATACAGTCTGCTATAATTTTATGCCGGTGGTGGACTGGACGCGGACAAATCTGGAAATGGAACTGGAAGATGGCGCCAGAGCGCTGGCATTTGATATGATCGAGTTTGTTGTTTTTGATGTCTATATGCTGCAAAGGAAAAATGCCGAGCAGGATTATTCAGAAGACCTGCTGGAACAGGGGCGGGAAAAATTCGAGTCCATGTCTGATGAACAGAGATATGTTCTGCAAAAGAATATCATTGCCGGACTGCCTGGTGGGCAGGAGGGATACTCTCTTGAGCAGTTTAGGGAAAAACTCAATACCTACGTGGATATCGATGTTACTCAATACAGAAAGAATCTGGCATATTTTCTGAAAGCGATTATTCCGGTTGCAGAAGAAGCAGGTGTCAGAATGGCGATTCATCCCGACGATCCGCCGATTCCCCTGTTTGGTTTGCCGCGAATTGTCAGCACCGAAGAGGATTTGGCCTATTTGTTGAATGTTTATGATTCCACCTCTAACGGCTTTACCCTGTGCACAGGCTCGCTCGGGGTGAGACCGGACAATGATTTGGTACGCATAATCGAAAGATATGGCAGTAAATTGAATTTTGCCCATCTCCGCAGCACACAACGGGACGGCCACGGCAGCTTTCACGAAACCGGGCACCTGCGAGGCGATGTCGATATGTTCAACGTCATTGCCGCCATTTTGCGCGAACAGAAGCGCCGCCATTCGGTTCACCGGCAGGATGCGGTCATTCCCATGCGTGCCGACCATGGTCATACGCTGCTGGATGATCTGAAAAAGAAAACCAATCCGGGCTACTCTGCTATCGGACTTTTACGGGGTATGGCGGAATTGCGTGGACTGGAAATGGGTATCGAAAAGAGCGGTATTGTGTGAGTAATATATCACAACCGGTATCCTGATCCGGACTATTTTAATTTTTGATTGCTTTTTTTTCAGTAACCATGATTTCACTCCGTTTTTTTGATTTGTGCATTTGAGAACAAACATGGATTAGAAAGTTTCAGGTTTAATGTTTTTATGGAATTCTCTTTTTTGTTATCAGTGTTTGTCCGGTCAGGCAACAATGGTAAACAAAGCATTTCTTTTTTTTATTACCCGATTCCCACTGCCATACAGCTTTCAAATTTGGTTATACATGAGGGTAAGGTTGGGTGATATCAAGTCTGATAATCGAATTATTTCACCGCAAAATCCAGTGATTGCGGCTGTGCATTTATTTTTTCCTTTCAACATGTAGCGGTTTTTTTGCAAGCGAAATATGGAGGTTATGAACACGGCAAGAGATAGATTTCAATTCAAACGGCAATATTTCTACGCGCTGTTAAAAGCGTTCAAGCTGGTATGGGGCTGCGCCCGTGGATGGACGGTGGCCAATTTTGCTCTGCAGGTGCTGCAGGGCACACTGCCTCTGCTTACCCTCTATCTGACAAAATTGATCGTCGATGGGGTGACCGAGGCGTTGAATGCACCGGATAAATGGGCGGCTTTCCGGCCCATCGGCGGGTGGGTGATTCTGATGGCAGCGATTTATCTGGCGCAGCGACTTTTGTCCTCTGTGGCGACGCTGATCCAGGAACAGCAATCGTGGAAGGTCAGCGACCATGTACACAATATTTTACACAGCAAATCCGTTGCCGTTGATTTGCAATATTACGAAAATTCGACCTATTACGATACATTGCACATGGCTCAACGGGAGGCACCCTATCGTCCGCAACAGGTGGTATCGATATTGGCACAGCTGGTGCAAAACGGCGTCTCTTTGGTGGCCATGGTCGCTCTGTTGATGCGATTTCACTGGGCAGTCGCTCTGTTTTTGTTGCCGGTGGTGGCGCCCGGTGTTCTGGTGCGTCTCTATTATTCGCGGAAATTCTATGATTTGCGCAAACAGCAGAGTCATCTGGAACGGCAGGCCACCTATTACGACTGGATGCTCATTGGACAACATTTTGCCAAAGAGGTGCGTCTGTTTGATCTCGGCAAGTTGTTCATACACCGTTACCGCCGCATTCGGCAGCGATGGCGCCGGGAACGGCTGCACTTGATGCGCAAACAGGTGAGCCGCAACCTCATGGCAGAGTTGATCTCTGCACTGCTTTTGTTTGTCGGATTGGCCTTTGTCGTTGTCCGGGCGATAAGCGGCAATATCACCATGGGCGATCTGGTGATGTATTATCAAGCCTTTCAGCGCAGTCAGAATGCCTTAAAGACCTTTCTCAGCAACCTGACATCGTTGTATGAAAACTCTCTTTTTCTCAACCATTTTTATACCTTTCTCGAACTGCAGCCGAAAATTTGTGAACCAATCGATCCCAAACCGGTGCCGCAGCCTATGGTCAGGGGGATCGAGGTAAAAGGACTCGGATTCAGCTATCCCAACAGCACGCGAAAAGTATTGAAAGAGGTCTCTTTCAACATTCGCAGCGGTGAACACGTGGCCCTGGTGGGAGAAAACGGTTCGGGCAAAACCACCTTGATCAAGCTTTTGTGCCGGCTTTATGAGCCCGATAATGGCAGTATTACCCTCGACAACATAGCGCTAAGCGAGTTTTCACCCGGGGAGCTGCGAAGGCATTTCAGCATTGTGTTCCAGGATTATGTCAACTATTATTTAAGCGCTCGGGAAAATATCTGGATGGGAAATGTCAAGCTTGCCCTGGAAGATAAGGCCATTATTCGGGCGGCGCAGGAGACGGGTGCGGACAGCGTTATTCAGCGTTTGCCCAACGGTTATGATACCCGGCTCGGCAAGTGGTTTGAAAACGGTGAAGAATTGAGTGTGGGGGAGTGGCAAAAAATCGCTCTGGCCCGGGCTCTGGTTCGCGATGCCCAGATTGTCATTCTGGACGAACCCACAAGCGGTCTGGATGCCAAAGCGGAATACAGGATATTCCGGCTTTTTCAAAAAATGACCTCGGACAAGACGGCTATTTTCATCAGTCACCGCCTTGCCTCGGCGCGGCTTGCCGACCGGATTCTGGTGCTGGAGAACGGCTCGATCGTTGAAGACGGCAGCCATGAACAGCTGCTGAAACTCGACGGCGCCTATGCCAGGCTGTATAATTTGCAGGCGCAGCATTATCAGGATGTTTGAGGAATGTCGGAATGGAAGTAATGGTGCGAATTCTTTAAGATATCCGGCGAGAGCACCAGATCAAAAGGCCGTTTGCAGCGAAACTGGCCGGTTTGCGGACACCATGTGGCGATGGTTTTTTGACGAAAGAGGTATTTGTACATCGGCCCTGTTTTGGTCTGTACACAAAGCACCGACAATTTCGGCTTCCAGATTTTTACCAAGATCTGTTTTTTCCTGATATAACGATAGGGCCAGCCAATCAGGTATCGACAGGGTTTATCCAGATGCATCAGCATCCAGTGCCAACGTGCCAGCAGTAAACCCTGGCTGCCGCCTGCGACCCGATGCGTTTTTCCGCGATATTCTTTCAGCTCAACCCTGCCGATCACCTGATTCGATTTGACCGGAACCGCATCCACGAGCCGGTTATTATCGCCGCGGGTTATATAGCGTTCCATCTCCACTGAAATGACCCGGTGAACCACATACCTTGTTTTCTGCCGATAGATAATAACATCACCGGGACGAATGTTGTCAGTTTTGGGTTGAATGTACAAGATTTGTCCGGGCTGGAAGGTGGGTTTCATGCTGGGGCCTTTATAGGTAAAATATTTTATCAGGCCCTGATTTGCAATTAAGGCAGGGGTCATCGTTTCACGCTGGAAATTTTTTGTCAATCAATTTGTAAAAATTGCTGTTTTTGCGAAAGTTGAGCTCATAACCCGGTATGTAACGCGCGAGTTCACAGAGAGATCGGATTGTGTGTAACGTGTCAACTGAAGTTTTGAGAACCTTGGACACATCGAGAAATCCGCTGATTAAAGCACGGGCAAGTGAACGGCTCGACAACGGCAGCAGATAATCGCTGGTACTTTGTCGCAAGACGAAAACGGCGGTTAATGGTACCTTATGGTCCGGATTAATCGGAATACCTGTTTCAGGTATTTCTTTTTTTTCCTGATAATCCCTTGGCCACCTTCTGCGATTATAGTCGGGCGAGCCGACCAGCTGGTAGGTTCCGTTTTCAGGTAAAACAAAAATTTTTTCATCGTGTAAAATTGAATCCGAAATACCCATGCTCAATAGCGCAATCGTTGTTTTTCCGGCGCCGGAAGGACCTGTAAATAGATAACCACGATTTTTATAGGAAACCGCGGATGCATGAACCGGTAGTGCGCCGGTTTGTAACATCCAGCTTTTGTTTAAGGACAATAATAAGTTGGCTAACAAGGCGGATTCTTTTTTGCTGGTCACATTTTCCGGTACCAGTTGGACAAAAACAGATTGACCGTCATTGATCTCGCCGTTATCCAGGCTGATTAATGTGCCACCGTTCCAGGCAGAATCCATATGCTTCCATATTTGATGATATCCAGCCCAAAGCTTATTTCTCAAATCGCTCCTTAAATCGGAGGCATGTAAGGGTGAAAAATCGGGTGTGATCAATACCAGCTGCCAGGCGACATCTGTTTTGTCCACCAGCTTGTACCCCCGCGGCAGGTTGAGCATAAAATGGCGTAAATATGCTTCAGCTTTTGGTGTACAGGCAGCAATTGAAATATAAAAATCAAAATGTCCGATCACAGCCATAAACATTATGATGAATACCCGGTAAGGTCAAATATCGAATGAACACGTTTTAAACACTCGGGTCTATATCATACCCGGTTAAAAAAGATTGCCTTATAATGAAAAATAGAATTCACGCACGGATAACATCTATTATCTTTTTCTTGGATGCAGGAATCCCTGCAATGCAGGTTGATCAAAATGAAGAACGATTATTATAATCGTTCTGTGGTTTTGGATTATCCTAATGCACCATTACCGTTTATACACAGAGCCGGAGTTGATCCGTTAGTACAAAATCGATCAACACTCTGGCCTGGAGTGGTTCCATTCCCGCAATTGGCATCTGCAGCACCAGAGACACAGGCCGTTCCATATGCACCGATTCCATTACCGCATAATCCTTCAGCATCATGAATTTGACCGAGAGATCGAATCTTGGGTTTTTCATATCGTGCTTGCATGAGCATCAGCCTCCTTTTGTATATGAAGATTGGTGTATTTGCTTTTTAACCGTATTTGTGGAAAGAGCCCCAGCGATTCAGCTTCCTGGCAAAACCAGAAAGGTGCGGTTAATCGTTTTGCCAGTTGAAAATTTTGAGCGATACAACTCCCCAGACAATGGTCGCGAAAGATACATCGACTGCAAATCCCTTCCAGCTGTAAAGGTATTTTTTCTCGTAATTTGCACAACATCGGATGCGCTATCCAGATACTGGAAACAGTGTCTTTGCTCAGGTGACCATAACAGAGTTCAGGCACCTCTACACCTATACCGCACATGGCGAGATGACCGGTCGCCAGGATGCCCAAAATACTAAAAATGCTACACGTATAATTGGAATAATCTATCAGTTCTTTTATCCCATAAAAAGCCATCGGCCAGCTATAGGCCAACCGGATTTTGCTGTGTGGCTGCAGATCCTCTCTGATCCAGGTTCCGATCTCGATGAGTTTTCTTACATCGAGAAACTGACCTTTTGAGGACATATTTTCGCCTCTGCCCGACGGTTGAATCAAATTGAATTTAACCGAACCTGCTCCTATCTCCTCGGCCAATCGAACGAACGGTTCAATATCGTCTGCATTCCCCGGATGAAGGCTCATAATGATTTCCGGTCTAAAGCCGGCACGAACCATATGCTCGATTCCTTGTATCGCTTTGTCAAAGCTGCCTTTAACGCCGCGAAAGGGGTCATGGGATTTTGCGGAAGCGCCATCTACACTTATTGAGATATGTGTTAACACCCCCTGTTTTTTCAGGAAATGAGCCACAGAGTCTGTGATCAGGGTTCCGTTGCTCTCAATAATCAGGCTCAGGTCTTTTCGTCGTAAATAATCCACCATCTGACAAAATTCCGGGTGCAGCAAGGGTTCGCCACCGGTCAATTTTACGGCGGCCAACCCGAGCTCCAGGCCTTGATTGATGGCATCGACAAACAGATCATAGTCCAGGTGTCCTCCTGTGCCGCCGTTTTTCTGATAGGTGGGAGAAATCCAGCAATGTTGACATGCGAGATTGCAACCGGCGGTAAGATAAACATAATAGGTATTTAAACGGGGCACACCTTTTGGAAGTTCTAGTCTGTTTTTTTTCATAGCGATTATCTTGTTATATCGTTTTCTTTTGGGATGAATGAATCCTGACCTTTTAGAATGCAATAGCAATCCATAGGATTACGCGTATTAAAATCTCCATTAGCATAGAGCGCGCCGGCGGGACAACCACCGGTGCAAAAGTTTTGATATTTGCAATCACGACAGGTTTCCAACGAACTGAGGGGGATGTGTTGTCGCAAACGCAACGCTTTCAGGGTCTCATCGTTTTTCCAGACGTCTTGCAAACTGTTTATACCAATTTTACCTAACCGCAGCGTACTCATGGCGTGGCACGGTACAATGGTGCCATCGTGCAAAATAGCAATTTTGCTGAAAACCCCGTTGCAAGCGGATAATGTGCCTTTTCCTTTTAATCCGGTTTGACCTTTGATCAGCATACCTTCAATCCTTTTCAGGTTTTGTGCCATTGCCAGCGGACCTGCCAATGCCTGAATTCGTTGATCGTAACGATCGGCCAAATCTTCGAGAATGCGCATCGCTTTTTGACGCTGTGAAAGTGTAAGAATGATTTTATTTTCCGTCTGATCGGTGGCACCGCAGGCATAGGCTTCATTTGTGCCGAAATTGGATAATCCTACTTTTTCCAGTAACATATAAGCAACATTTTCCAAATCATCGACATTATAGCGATTGACGGTAACCCTGGCGGTAACCGGAAATCCACCATTTTGGAGGAGTTGTAAACCGTTCAAGGCCCTGTCAAAACTCTTTGGCCGGCTGCGGTCATGCACTACGGCTGTAGACCCATCTACCGATATCTGAATCGTATCCAGACGCTGACGGCGTTTACCAATTTCAAATTTTTCCAGAACATCCTCGGTAATGAGAGTGCCGTTGCTCAGTAAATTATAGCGCATATGGTTGGCGATAATGCCGTCGATCAGTTCGAAAAAGTCGGAACGGGTAAAAATCTCACCTCCTGTGAGCGTGACGGTCATGACCCCCATCTGTCCCAGTTCGTCAAAAAGCGATAACCAACGGTCGGTGGGCAGGTGGGTACGCGCCACCATTTCATCGGCATAGAAACAATATTGACAGGCCAAATTGCATTTGCCGGTAATGGCGATGTCAACATGACGCGGGGTAGACATAACCCTCATTTCTGTCATTTGTTGCGATCCTGGCATTTTTCTTGAATAAAATCGTTAGATGACATGTGGCTCAGGAAATCCTGAACATCTTTTGCCACCCGCTCGTGCGGCACATCTTCAAAGGCATTTTTTACCTGGGCAATAATATCCTTTGCAGTCTTGGCAACGCTACAGTTTTGCCAGATATACCATCCAACCTGATTTACGGTTTTAACCCGGTTGGTTCCGGGATTGAACAAAATTGCGCCGTTATTATGATCTGATTCATTTACGACGATTTTTGGATTTTGTACGTATTGTACCTCTACAGCCGTGTTCGTATTAAAACGGTCAGGTGATTTTTGCAGAATACCGACACGCTCCAGTTCCAGACATGGTTTTTGCACCTCTGTTTTGGCCCGGGTCAACGGCATATCCTTTTCTTTGGCCAGTTCTCGCGCTACAGCTTGCAGCGTTTTTTCTCCGTCTAACTTGTTAACAATGTCTGTGGTCATTTTATCGAGGTCTATCATGCGGCAATCCGCAAAAACAAAAATCAATCCACCTTCATCAAATATTTCGAGAAGCGCATTTTCGGATAACTTTAAAACCATTTTTTGCCCGCATTGCTTGATTCTATCGTTTATCTGTTATCTTGCCGATAAAGCCCGTTTGCACCATCACCTCAATAAATTCCCTGACATCCTTTTCTACCTCATCTGGCGGAGCCTGGTCAAACGCCTGAGTAATGGCGTCGACCAGGGTATGTTCATCGGCTCCATCGCAGTGCTTCCAGATAAAGAGACCGGTGGTGTTGACCACTTTGGCCTGATTATTATCAGGATTGAAAAGCAGACCGCCATCTTTGTCCTCTTCGCGCAAAACCACATCCGGATTGCGCCAGAACGAACCGGATGTATGGTCAGATTGAGTCATGATTGTCCCTTTCAGCGATTCTTTGGAAAACAAAGCGCGTTCCAGTCTCCGGCTCATACAAAACAGTCTTTATATCATTAGCTTCGTATATCCCTGCTGCTGATTTATGGTATTACTCGGTTTTCAACAAAACGCTTTTTTCGATGCGGCTAACATGACGACAAGGCAAAAATTTTAGTCGTCCTTGTCTTTCGCGTTCTGCCAGTCCCTGGAAAAAAAATAACACACTAGGCACTGATAGTCAAACGACAGGACTGCAATGACAAGCCCTCTTCGGCCCAATTGTATGGTGTTTAGCAATCCTCTGTGCGTCCCTCGAGCTCCGTCGTTGCATGGCATTGTTGCGGAAATCTTCTTCGGAGAGAAAAAAATAAAAAATCAGTATCCAAACCGGAAAAGCACGTGTTTTTGTGGCCCCGTATATCTGTAAGATGACTGACTATTGAAGTTATAATACAATTAAATGGATAGAAATGCAAGGAAAAAGTTAGTCGAAATTTGTTCGAACGATAATAATGCCTGGCTTTATGTCCAATATAAACTGAAAATGAAATAGGTTATTATCGCCCGTCATGCCGAAAAGTCGATGTGAAAACAGGCTGGTGGGTACGAACAATCTATAACATCACCCGGTATCTTTTGGTTTGGGAAGTATTTCTGCAGGTATAAGAAAAATCAACAGGTAACAACACTGCTTGAAAAAAGTACAAATTGTCCCATAATTGAATTGTCAAATAATCTCTTTTTGTGCCGAACCCCGGAACAGCCAAAAAGTACATAGTGGCAGTATAATCATTCGCCCTGTTTTGTCTTGACACTGCCTTAATCGATGAATTTTTTTATAGCAAACCTTATTATTTCTCTTTTGGCAATCTATTATCCAAAGGCACCATTTCCGTTAAGACAGAGAGCGACCTGTCCGCCGGTTCCGCAATAGGTCGGAACTGTATCCCCGGGATTACCTCCGTTGCCGCACCTTGCATCGGCTGCGCCGGTAACACAAGCTGTACCATAAGCGCCGGTTCCGGCACCACATAAACCTTCTGCATCCTGGAGCTCGCCTAATGAGCGAGAGATGGGTTTTTCATACCTGGTTTTCATGGAAATTACACTCCTTAGGGTAATTTTGTATCAATTCATCCATT
>WJMF01000133.1 GCA_014728085.1 Candidatus Zhuqueibacterota bacterium | reverse complement strand
GGGGATACCCTGGCAACGGGAAAGCGATCGATTGATCAGCTATTGAATCATCCCCGGGTAAAGGATACCGGACATGTTTTAAGCAGCAAAGGCGCACTTAAGGGCCGCAACCCCGGTCCGCCGCAATATATCGAACGTCATACGGTAGAGTGGGGACATCGCGGTCTTCGTATCGATTACCTGCTTTTGAGCAGAGACCTGAACCCGGTAGAGGGTGGGGTTTTTTGGCCGGACTCTTCAGACAGTGCTGCAAATGCGGCTCTGGTGGAGGCGGCTTCTGACCACCGTTTGATCTGGCTCGATGTTGCGCTCTAGTTTTTATTTTTGATTTATTTTAAAAAATCCGGTCTTTACAGTATAAACTACCGGGGTCGGATCAAATCAAGTTATTATTTCTGTTTCATCCCTTTACTTGAATACCTATATTGATATATTCATATTAATCGCTCACTCATCACGGGATAAAAGATGAGACGCATTCCTTGTCTATTCTTCGTGCTGTTTTCCTTTTCACCCCTGACCGCCCAAATCCTCTCCGGACGCGTGCTGGATCATCACACCCATGAACCGATCGATTCAGCCATGATTATTGTGGAAAAGGAACAGGGAGGCTACCAGGATACCGTATACAGTGACGCTGCCGGCGCCTGGTCCCATGATCTGACCAGCCCGGTATCAGACCAATCACCCCACCAGCCCATCGCATTTGCCGTCTCGCAAAACTATCCCAATCCTTTTAATCCGTCCACCGTTATTTCGTTTCAAATCGCTCGCGCCGGGCGGGTAATGGTTCAGGCTTTTAATGTGTTGGGGCATACGATTTCAGAACGTTCAGCGGATTTACAGCCCGGAAGCTATTCCATACGGTATTTCAGCCAGGGACCTGCCGGCGTCTATTTTTATCGTATCCGCAGTGGTCATCAGACGATCACCAAGAAGATGATCCAACTGGACGGAGGTGCGGGGGGCGGTTTATCCGCCATTTCAGGCTCGTTTGCCGGTGTGACGCAACCCTTGTTGAAACCGGTTGATCATCCCATCCACATTATGACGCAGGCCTTTGGTTATGTTTGTGATACTCTGACCATCGATGCGATTCCTGCGAATGAGCTGGAGATTCTTTTGCAAACGGTTCATTCCCATGCCCTTGTGATTGATTTACATAATGATATTCTTGAAAAAATGGCGGTGACGCCGTCCTATCAGCTGGGCGACCGGCATCATTATTTTCATACCGATATTCCCAGACTACAGGAAGGTGGGGTGGATGTGCAGTTTTTCGCGGTTTGGGTAGATCCATCCAAACATCCGTATGCACCCTTTACCGTTGCCATGTCCTATATCGACCGGCTCTATAACGAGCTCGATATGAATCCGGAAACCATGGCGCTGGCCACCGAGCCTGCCGGTGTTCTGTCGATTGTTGAACAGGAGAAAATCGCTGCGGTCATCGGTGTCGAGGGAGGACATGCGATCGAAGAGAATCTGGATAACCTGATCCGGCTCTATGAGGCAGGCATGCGCTATATGACCATCACCTGGAACAACAGTCTCCCCTGGGCGATCTCTGCCCAGGATCGCGCCTCTCATATCATCGGACTGTCGGATTTTGGCAAAACCGTCATTCGCATCATGGATTCCCTGGGCGTGATCATCGATGTGTCGCACACCGGAATCAAAACCATCGAGGATATTCTGACCACCAGCAAAAATCCCATCGTGGCCACACACTCCGGCGCCAGAGCTCTGCACAACCATTATCGCAATCTTAGAGACGAACAGATCATCGCCATTGCCAATACCGGCGGGGTGGTCGGCGTGATCTTTTATCCGCCGTTTCTCACAAAATCTTATCAGAATGCCACCATCCGGGACGTGGTCGATCATATTAAATATATCGTTGATCTTGTGGGGATCGATCATGTGGCCCTGGGATCGGATTTCGATGGCATCGGGCGCGTGCCCATTGGACTCGAGGACGTGACCGATTTCCCGGATCTGACCTGGGCTTTGCTGGAAGAAGGCTATTCACAGCAAGAGGTGGAAAAGATTCTCGGAGGTAACTTTATGCGGGTGTTTGAGCAGGTTTGCGGAAAATAGGGTTTTGGAGATTCGGTCTTTTGATCTGCAGGACAGGCACAGGATCATCAGCCAATCTCTGACGCTGTAAGCCTCTTTGCCGGGGAAGTGTATGGTTCAGGTCACGGACAGCAGATGTTGGGGTCGGACCGGGAACTGTTATTGAAAATCAGTAACTTAGGTGTTGAAAATGGTGAAAAAATGCTCTTGGAGCCCCTTTTTCGACCCTGAGAAAACTAAATGAGATAGATGCAGGCTGAACATGTTGTCCATCATATAAAACAAATAGAGGCGATCCTGAAAAATAGCACCTGATAGCGCAACCAAGCGGACGGGTCATTTTATGGCAAGGTTGCATTACATTTTTTTAATCTGATATCATCGCCCGTTTCACATATGACTCTTTTAACACTTTTGGCGCCGGCTTGAGCGAGCAAATTCTGTTTCATGGTTTTATACTTTATCGTTTGACAAGCGTTTGGTGAACCAGGAAAAAAGGGATGATGGCATGTGAGTTTTTTACGTCATTTCTTTTTGCTGTTTTGCATTTTCCTTGCCATTGCAACACTGACAGAAAAAAGTGCGGTCGATTTTGAACACGCCCGCTGATGCTGCGCGTAAAAGGGCGGGACAAAAATATCGCCAATCTTATTCACTTTTTACCATTGTGAAAGAATCTGATCGGCATATAACCCTAATCTTTTGCCAATATCATTTCACATCAATAGGGAGTATTTAGGTGATTATCTCAAAGTATCATTTCGCAATCCCGGTTCTCTTTGTTATGCTATTGCCCTTCCTTGGATGTAACAGCCAAAATCTCGAAGTTGTGGACTATACGCCCATTTCTGAGAATGGTTGGACAAATTCAACTCCTTTGGAACAGGGATTGGCTCCGGCTCTTGTTTCAAAACTATATTCCAATGCTGCTAAAGTTCGAACCATTTTTAGCCTGCTGGTCGTCAAGAACGGTTATCTTGTAGCGGAACACTATTTTCATGGTGGATCGATTGGTCAAAAGGCCAGAATACAATCGGTGACAAAAAGCTTCACTTCGGCATTGGTGGGCATTGCTCTGGAGCAAAGTTGCCTGACGAGCCCGGATCAAAAGATGATGGACTTTTTCCCGGAACTCACGGATCAAATAAAAGATCAGCGAAAAAATCAAATCACCATCCGACATTTGCTGCAAATGCGCGCCGGTTATGCCTGGGAAGAGTCGACTGGTGAATTGTTCAAATTGCTCTACAGCGGTTTTCGTCCCGCTACTTTGCTGGATGTGCCGCTGGTGCGCAACCCCGGCACCGGCTTTGATTATAGCAACCTATCGTCACATCTTTTGGGCATCATTGTCGCACGAACATGCGGAACCGATCTCAACTCATTCGCGCAGGACCATTTGTTCAGGCCGCTCGCTATAGAGCCGGGTGAATGGATTCAGGGTTGGGAAGGTTATTACAACGGTCACGCTGATCTGCACATGTCTGCACGGGATATGGCGAAATTTGGATTGCTTTATCTAAATGAGGGTCAACACAATGGCGAGCAGATTGTCCCATCTGAGTGGGTACATGAATCGTTGAAAAGCTACACCACAGATGCGTGGTACTATCGCGTTGGAAAAAATTTCAAGCATGTCGGTTATGGTTATCAGTGGTGGTCGGTCAAGGCCGGCGATTTTCGATACAATCTGGCGTGGGGTCATGGCGGCCAGCAAATCGCTCTGATTGATGAGCTCGATATGGTGATCGTCGTGACGGCAGATCCACTTTTTGGCAAGCATGGCGGTGGACCCTGGAAGCACGAAAAAGCCAATCTCAATCTGGTTGCGAATTTTATTGCGTCTTTGTCCAAGGAGAAACGCATATGAAAGCCATCATCCAAAACAGTTATGGAGCGCCGCAGGTTCTGGAGCTCAAAGAGATTGAAAAACCCCGCATTAAAGATAATGATGTTCTGGTTCGAGTCCGTGCCGCTGGATTGCATGCAGGCGATTACTTTTGTTTAATGGGCGTCCCCTTTCTCGTGCGCTTTGTCGTCGGTTTCCCCGGGCCCAAAAATTATATCCCGGGATTGGATGTCGCGGGTGAGGTTGAGGCGGTCGGCAGAAATGTCAAGCGCTTTGCAAAGGGCGATAAAGTGTTCGGCTCGGGAAAACACGCTTGCGCCGAGTTTGCTGCCATCCCACAAGATACGTTGGTGCCAATGCCGGAGAACCTTTCATTTGAACAAGCCGCCGCCGTCCCGACCTCTGCTCTGGCAGCACTACACGGTCTTCGTGATACCGGGAAAATGCGGTCTGGACAAAAAATCCTGATCAATGGTGCTTCCGGCGGTGTCGGTACGTTTGCGGTACAAATTGCCAAATCGTTCGGTGCCGAGGTGACCGGCGTATGCAGCAGGAATCATGT
Source organism: Candidatus Zhuqueibacterota bacterium (assembly GCA_014728085.1). Classification (GTDB taxonomy): domain Bacteria; phylum Zhuqueibacterota; class Zhuqueibacteria; order Residuimicrobiales; family Oceaniaggregativiventaceae; genus Oceaniaggregativivens_A. The sequence continues at coordinate 18,936 of WJMF01000133.1, read as the reverse complement.
GGATATGGTGAACTCTATTGGTGCGGATTATGTCATTGATTATGAAAATAAAGATTTTACCCAATCCGTACAGCGTTATGATCTCATTCTGGATAACGTGGCGAACCGCTCTTTTTCAGAGGTGCGATGCGTGCTCGCGCCGCAGGGCAAAATTATCCCCAATAGCGGTCATGCCGGTTTATCCTACGTCATCAAGGCATCTTTGAGAGCTTTGGTGAACCAACATCAAGCCCGTCCCTATGTTTCGACACCAAATCAAAAAGATCTCATGTTGCTGCGGGAGCTGCTTGAATCCGGTAAAATCACACCTGTCATTGATAACGTTTACCCGCTGGATAAAACGGCTGATGCTTTGGGTTATATCGGCAAGGGGCACGCTGCAGGTAAAGTTGTGATTGGGATTGCATAAGTGAGAATAAAGGTATTCCCGATGCTCGAGTCAAATGGGCTATTTTTTTTGCTCTATGTATATAATATACAATATTTCCAACCCGGCCTAATACCGGGATAGTCCAGTCACCCAGCCAAACAAGACCAGTCAATCACCGTCCACGATTAGCATTTTGCCGCCAGAACGCATAATCGTTTTCATTCAGCTCGCCATCCAGGTTGAAATCCGTATGGTCATCATAGGCATAGCTCCCTTTAGCCCTTGTGATATACCACCGGACATAATCCGTTGATGTAATCCATCCATCCTGATCCGCATCCCCGGCAACCAGCCCATAGAGGCTGCTGCCGAGATCGATGCTTTTATGATCACAGGATTGAGCAGCGGAAAAGTCGAGCGAGACCGGCGCATCGTCCGAGAGAAAGTGCGGGTTGCTGCTTTTAATCCTTGCGTGATTGCGGTGACGTAAAACGATATAATAATCATCACTGCTGGTGTTAAAAAATTCAAGGTCGGAATTCCCCATTGTATCGACAATCTGTCCGTTGGCCTTTAGGAAAAAAGAGCGGGAAGCGACGACCGGTCCTTCAGGGGTTGTCCAGAGTTCGAGACAAACCCAGTCGACAACATCAGTGGGAATATCATTTTGCGTCGCCACGCTTTCATCATCACCATAGGGCGAGGACAGAGGCAAAAGGCCCTGGTTTTTAAGGGGCGTACGCATCTGACCGGAGCCGACATAAGCCCCCTGCAGGAAGGCCTGGCAGTTGAGAAAAACAGAAGGTTGTATGGCCTCAATGTCCAGATAGTTGAGCATGGTGTATTCGTTAAATATCCCCATATCCATTGTCAGTTTACTGTCGGAAATCGTGACCGTATCGCTTCGTATGATATAGGGAGCAGAGGGGGTGGTGGCTTCGTCGTTGATAAAGGAAACCCCTTCGATGTCGATTTTATGATGGGAATAGGTTCTGTCCTGCCAGCCCACCGATACGGTGACGTCATAGGTCCCGGCAGGCAGGTCGAATTCGAAAACCTTGGTGCGCCCCCAGTCATCATAGACAATGCTCTTTTGCAGTTCGTTGGGACCGCTGGTCAGGTAGCGATACATCACATGGGCCATATCGCCGAACCATCCATACCCGAGCTCCTGGTCGTAGGGAGTCCAGCCGATTTTCATATAGGTGTGGCCATTGACGATCAGTGGATCATTCGCAGGTGATCCGGCCGGATCCTGAAAGTTGATATGGTAATCACCCGGAGGCCCTTCGGCACGGGGATGGCTTGCCGGCGGCTGTATATCCGGAATCGAGGCAATTTCCCCTGCTATTTTTTCTCCGATCAGCCGTCTGAGATTGTACATAAAGTTGCTGTTTCGGGTATAGCTGGTCGTGCTTTGTATGATTTTATCTACCTGGGGATCAGAGTCGTTGCTTATATTCACCTCGGGCGTGCCACCGGCCAGCAGTAAAAGATATTCATAGTCCTCCAGGCTGTCCCGCATCAGCTCAAAGCGAATCGAGGGTACAAAACGATGGTTGTTGGCGCCATAGGCGATAGGCGTGTTATCTTCGGATGGCGGATAGAGCATGAACAGATCGCCGTTATGGCCGCTGTTTAACGGGTTGGTCCAGGGATTGATGCTCCAGTTGTTCATCGAATAATATGCGATCCCCCTCGTGCGATATTTCCACAAAAACCATCCGGTGAATTTGGATTCAATTCCGGGATGATCGAGTGTTATGGGATTGAAATATGGGGGTCTGGTGCCATGCAAAAAATAGATCCAGGTGTCTTCATTAAACGGTGACAGAGCCCGGGCATGGGATTCGACCGGATCATACTGATGCAGAACAGGAAGCCAGATATCTATTTTGGCGCCGGTGTAGGTTGCATGGTTATAGATTTCCGGCCGGGCGCCTTCAGAAACCAGTTGTCGAATATTGGGCGCAGCCTGATGAAGATACTGGCTGTACCAGGCAACCGCATCATAATCGATCTGGTTTTGCGGTTCGTTGGCTATATAGAAATAGGCCTTGTCGAGGTAACCTGTGGTTGTAAGATAGTCCTGTACGCTGGAAATATAGGAGAACCATTTGGTATTATATAAAGATGTGGGATTATTCATCCAGTCGCTGCTGCTTTTGCTGATGCCGCAAAATGTGGCCGGCCGACCGTCTACCGACGCATCATTGCTGGTAAAAAGCTGTCCCGCCATAAAAGAGGAAAAGCCGGCGCTCTGGCGCAAATGGCTGCCATTCAGATAAAAATCCGCCGGATCCTCGAATCCCCAGATGCCATACGGGTCCGAAAGGGTTTCAGTCGGACAATCATAGCTGATATAGGGCCCACCTCCGCCGGACATCAATCCACCGGACCACAGGGCGGATTTGGGGGTTAGCCTGTGATCGATAAAATATTGTTTCATCTTGTCGACATACATCCAATATTCAGAACCGGTGCCGGGGACGCTGTATTTCGTCAGAACGGCATTGTGGTCAAAGTTCATTTGTGAGCAGATAGCCGGTACGTCCGGCAGGGTAAAGTCGAAAACATGCAGATGAACGGGGATGGCAATGCCGCCGATGGTCATGGATGCGGTGTAATCCCCCGCTGCTGTGCCGGGGGGTATAAAAACGCTGAACCACAAGGCGGTATTCTGATTGGCGGTCAGATCGATTGTGGCGTTGTCTTGCAACGGCCACAACGGATCGGGATAGCTTCCGGTCTGTCCCAATCCGTCCGAGGGCTGGGTGATGGTGACGTATTTGACCTGGTAGAGTTTAGTGGTGATACCGGAACCAAATGAACCGGTTTGTATCGCTACGGATTGATCAGCGGACGGCTTGACGACGATCTGAAAAGGTTCAAATTCGTTGCGGGCGGCAAAGAGGTTTACCGACGATCCGGTCGATACCGGGACGTCGGTTCCTTTGAATACGCGTTCGCTGGGTTCTGTGGTCCAAAACGTCAGTTGGTCGGTCGATTGGGTCAGGTTGCAAGCATACTCTTCCAACTGGGCATACAATGAAACAGAGACGATCAACATGAATGTCGTTATGCGCACCATATTCACTCCCATGCTTTTTGATATTTGTGACGTCAAGCCTGTAATTACTTACAAAAAGAATGCCAGATATCCATCGGCCAGCCGAAGAATCTATTTTAATAAATACAATATATTGTGGCGATTTTAAATTCTTGTGATCGATAGACAAATGCCTTTTCGTGATATAACCAGTTACCAGGTCATTTCCCCGGCCAATAAACGGTTATGATCGAAATTTTGTACCGAAAAAGGGCCTGTTGTGGAGTAATGGCATGGCTGAGAAATTGGCTGAATAAGCAATTCGGGTTTTAGGTCCTTTTGCCATAAAATGCCGGCTTTCGCATTCAGGACATCAGATTCGGGATTTTTTTTAAATTTAAAAAATAATTATTGCCATTATGATAACGAGTTCTTATATATCAATGGTAGTATAATATAAAGTTGACATTTAGTGACTTTATAATATTAAAAAAGCCTGGAATGGCTTGCCAAAAAGTCCTTTACAAAAGAAAACAAGCTACTGTATACTTTTTTTAAAAAAAATATAAATGTGTACTCGCAATAAATTATTCAAAAAGGTGGAGCAGTAAAAAGTACAGAACAGGGAACTGCGAATCCTGCCTTATGAGTTGGACACCGGGGTACGGAATAAACGATGGGACTGATTTGTTTTTAAAAAGCCTTGATCCTCATGTTAACTGGTAATTGGAGGGATTATGAACTGGAATTTGAGGGTGGTTCAGGCAGTCCTGTTGTGTTCTTGCCTTGTCACTGCCGCTGAGTATTATGTTTCTCCTTCAGGAAACGACCTTTATGACGGTACCTCGCTGGGTACCCCGTTTCAAACTATTCAAAAAGCAGCCGATATAGCTCAGGCGGGTGATATTGTTTATGTCCGGGAAGGCGTGTATCATGAAAAGCCGAGATTTCACAATTCAGGGACAGCATCTGCACCCATCACGGTTTGCGCCTATCAAAACGAAACCCCTTTTGTGGATGGATCTAAATCGGTCGGCCCATGGACAGTGCATGCGGGCTCGATATTTGTTTCGACCATTCTCTCCATTGAAACCATAACCGGTCACCCCAATTATGGCAATCCCGTTATTGTCGGCCAGGTTACTGTAGACGATAGCCTTCTTGTTCAGGCTGCCTCGTTGTCCGCTATGACGCCGGGTAGTTTTTACCAGGAGGGGAGTTCGCTTTATGTATGGACTCCTTTGGATGATTCTCCTGCCAATCATATGACCGGAATCATAAAAGCGTTTACCGATGCAAAGGACTGGAACGAACCTGCCCTGTTGTATATCAGCGGCAGTTATGTGGACCTGTCTGGATTTGTTTTTCAAAATAATTCTGGATACGGGGGATTCACTACCGGTAGTCACATCAAATTTCATCACAACACCGTGCGTTTTATTACCGGCAATGGTTTTATTATGCAATCCGGTTACGGCAATGAAATCAGCGATTGTGAGTTATATGAATCCAACCTTAGCAACTGGCCCCGGGATCCGTCTCCCGAGTATCCGTGGGGAACCGGAATTGGATTCAACGGCGGTAGTGATGGCCGTATCGTGCGCAACCGCGTGTATCGCAACCATGGGGAAGGGATCACATTGGGAGGTTCTCATGCGGAAGTGGTGACGTCTGACCATTGTACGGTACAGGACAATATTGTGTTCAATAATTACAGTGTTGGTGTTTATTTACATGGCTGCAGCAATAGTGTGGTCGACCGTAATATTATCTATACAACAGCGGACTATTATACGCCCTCTGATTCACGTACGCTGACAGGTATTGTTGCGGCTGTGGAGAGTCTGAACGGTGATTTGGCGAATCTGACCGATAATACCGTGACCAACAATCTAGTCATCAATTGTCAAACAGGGTTTGCATTCTTTGAAGATTATCCTGGTGCGGGATTACAAAATTTTCTCATCGCCAACAATACATTTGTAAATTCCAAATGGGTCGGGGCGTGGGTTGCTCCTGGCAATCACAGCGATACCCGCTTTTATAACAACATTTTTTTCAAGTACGATTGGTGGGAAATGATACAAATAGAGACCAACACCGGAATAGAATTTGCCAATAATTGTTATTACAATGCCGCTGGTGATCAATATTTCAGATGGAATGGTGTATTGTACAATAGTCTGCCGGCATGGCAAGCCGCCACCGGACAGGGAACCGGTGGAATATGGGGGGATCCCCGCTTTACAGAGGTGTCAGTGGCTCAGAGTTTTACCAATTTTGTGATCCTGGAAACCATGGCGGAACAGTACGATCTGACCGAAATGTCTCCGTGCATCGATAGCGGTCAATTTTTGTCAGCTGTAACGACAGATGTGTGGGGCACTCCGCGACCTTCTGCCACATCTTATGATATCGGAGCGGTGGAGTATTGCCAATCTGTATGTGAGCTTGAAGTGAAACTGTTTTTGGAAGGGCCCTGGAGAGGAGAGGTGATGAGCGATGAGTTACGTTCCAAGCTTCCACTCGATTCACCGTTTACCCGGAACCTGAGACAGGCAAGTCAGATCCCTCTTGAGGCCGTAGATTGGGTCTTGTTGGAAATCCGCACCAGCAATGGTCAGGTGGTTGTTGCTGACACGAGTGTGTTTATCAACAGATACGGACAGTTGATAACTGATTACGGACGGCCCCGCATTGGGATCCCCGGGTTGCCTGAAGGGACTTATCATGTTCTCTGCCGTACCCGCAACCATTTACCGATCATGAGCCGAATGCCGATTTCCTTCATCTATAATGCACCAGCGAGTGTGGACTGGACAACAAACCCCTTATCTGTTTATGATCCGTCGTGTTGTGTGAAGAAAAATTCCGACCCCTGGCTGGTGCGTGTGGGTGATATTAACCAGGATCATCAAATCACGACTCTGGATTATGTCCAGCTGCTAAACAGCTGGTATCAAATGGAGCTCGGGTACACTTTGCGGGATCTGGATTATAATGGTCGGGTGGATCGACAGGATTATGAACTGTGGCATAAAAATGCAAAAGACGCTGCTCACAGCTACTTGCCGTGAGTTTTATTATCAACCATACCAGTTCCGGCCTTTTCTCGAGAGCGGCAAATTCAGCAACGCCGTCAGCACGCTTTACGGTATGCTGCACCGAATGGATTCCGGTATTGGTCGAATTCTTGAGACTCTTCAAACCAGTGGATTGGCCGATAATACCATTGTCATGTTCAGCAGTGACAATGGACCCCAGTTCGGCGGTTACGGCTGGGGCTGTCTTGATCGTTTTAACGGTCATCTGCATGGCGCCAAAGGTTCGGTTTACGAAGGTGGTATTCGCGTGCCTATGATTCTGCGCTGGCCGGATGGTCTGGAGGGCGGACGTGCAATTGACGACATGGTGCATTTTAGCGACTGGTTCCCGACCCTTCTTGCCATGGTGGGTATAAACGTACCCGCAGACCTGAAGATCGATGGTGTCGATATTTTGCCGCTTTTACAGGGAGAAACCGGCACGGTTTGCACAAAACGGTTCTGGCAATGGAATCGCTACACGCCGTTGGTGACCTGCAATGCCGCCATGCGCGACGGGGACTGGAAACTGGTGCGGCCGGCTATTGCGGAGGCGATGGCGGCGCCCTGCTGCGATCCCTGGCTGCGAATCTCGATGTACAATCCGGAACGGCTCATTGATAACGGATTAATCCCCGACCCTGAACCCGCAAGAACGGTTCCCGGACCTCCGCCTGCCGAGCTCTATAATATCGCTCAGGTTCCGCTGGAAAGGACAAACCTGGCCGAACAGCATCCCGACCGGGTTCGCAGGCTTTTACACGATCTGGAAAACTGGTTCGAGGATGTTGAAAGGGAGCGGGCAACGATACAAGACCACTGAGTGTTGCCAATCAGAAAAAATATCGGGTTTACAAAAAATTGTAAAAAAATCTATAGACAATTAGAGCGGATTTTATCATATTAACGCCTAAAGTGCATTTTAAACAGATTTTAGTGTTGCGGTTCTGCTATTTTGTATTCAATAATATAATCCGGAAAGATTTTTTTAATTCTTACATTATATCTTTCTCATCAAAGCCACAGGGTTGCTTGTGAATCCAAAGGAGAATGACTTTGAAAGGATAAAATCATAATGCCGCAGAGATATTGTAAACCGGATCTCTGTTGGGTATGAATTTTCGACACTCGAAAAAGCCATATAGAACATTCAATTGAATCGGGAAGATGAGATGCAAAGCCTGAAAAGCAGAATTTTCAATTACATGTTGCGAAACCGGCATTTATTTCAGGGTAAGTTTAGAAAAGAAACGTTTGATTTCAACACCTCTATTGAAAAGTTCAGAGCGCAATGCGAAAAAAGTGCAGACAGACACGCAAAAATTATGGCCGGGGTTGAAATCAGAGAAGAGACCATTCAGGGTATTCATGCGGAATGGCTGATCCCTGAAGGTGCAGATCCGCAAAAGATGGTACTCTATGTTCACGGAGGCGGATATGTTTCCGGCTCTTGTAACGATCATCGTGGATTTGTCTCTAAATTTGCCCGGTTTTGCGGATTTTCCAATTTGGTTTACGACTACCGGCTGGCACCTGAACATCCTTTTCCGGCAGCATTGGAGGACTCTGTAACTGTCTATAAGGGACTGCTGGATAAAAGATTCAACGCCACAGATATTATTATTGCGGGCGAATCTGCCGGCGGCGGATTGACGCTGGCTCTGCTGCTCGCTTTAAAGGAGCGTCACATTTCACTGCCCGCTGCCGCTGTCGCTATTTCACCCTGGACCGATCTGACCTGTTCGAGCGATTCCTATTCAAGCAAAAACAGGGTTTCAGTGGCGCCTCTGAATTCCTGGATGGTTTTCAGTACATATTATGCAGGCAATCATCCTGCCAGATCGCCTTTTATTTCCCCCTTGTTCGGCAATCTTGAAAGTCTTCCTCCGATACTGATAAATTCAGGGGTTGATGATGAATTATATGAGGACGGGGAACAATTCTATAAAAAGGCCAAAGCAGCGGGTGTGGATGTTACCTTCAGAGCCGGAACCGGTATGGTGCATTGCTATCCCTTGCTGGCCCCGATGTTCAGGGAAGCAACCGCAGCAATGGATGAAATTTGTGCTTTTATTCACAAGCATTTATAAAATTCGTACATGTGCTCAGCCGGGCATCAGACAAGCCGGTGAAATTCGAGAATAAGGACAAATTAATCATATACAGGTAATAAGGGATATGTATACGCGGCTAAAAAATCTTAAAACGCGGCTCGGCAGACTTTTTCGCAATCTGGATAAAATGGAAAAGATGATGATGGAATGGTGCATTGACAGGCTGAAAAGCGATCCACGCTATGGGGATAAAAAACATCTTATTCCCTATGGATACAAACTGTATTCCCAGCACGATGAGGACGGCATCATCCGTGAGATATTCAACCGCATCGGCACCAGCAACAAGGTCTTTATCGAAATCGGTGTGGGAAATGGCCTGGAAAACAATACGCTGGCACTTTTATTCGATCACTGGCAGGGGCTGTGGATCGAGGCATCAAAAAAATCAGTAGACAAAATACAAAAAGGATTCAAAAACACTATTGCTTGCGGAACCCTAAAGATGGTCAATGCCTTTGTCAGCAGGGAGAATATCAATGCGCTTATATCACAAAATCTCGATGCAACCGAAATCGATCTGTTATCCATCGATATTGACGGAAACGATTTTCATCTCTTTGACGCTATCGATTGTATTCAGCCGCGGGTTGTGGTCATCGAGTATAATGCCAAATTTCCGCCGCCGATCAGCTATTGCATGACCTATGATCAACATCATGTCTGGTCGCGGGACGACCATTTTGGCGCCTCTCTAAAGTTTTTGGAAACCCGTTTTGCTGAAAAAGGATATTGCCTGGTCGGTTGCAATATTACCGGTTCGAATGCCTTTTTTGTGCGCAAAGACCTGACGGGCGATAAATTTTTACAGCCCTTTAGCGCTGAAATGTTTTATGAACCGGCCCGTTATTATCTTTTGCCGTCATCTCATGATACAAAACCCGCATACAAAACGCTGGAGAAGGCGCTATGAAAATATGAGCATATGTGTTCATCAGCAGAAGGCAACCTAAAATTGTACTCAGACAGACCCGCCAAATCGAGGGGGGTGCAGCCCGATGCCCTGTTTGGCGCGCTCGATATCATCGCCCTGGTCGGCAGAACCGATATCGCCGACGTGGATGCAGTCATCGACAGAATCGCGGAAATACCGGAAACAATCTCAACCGATTCAAAGGTGGCGCGATAGATAGATGGCGTCGGATTACCCTTTGGGGCTGCATAAATATATTCATAATGCTATTTTGGAGAAAATATTATTGATTCCAAACCGCAGAATGCAGAGAGATCGCTGAGTATAATTTTATGCAACACCTTTGCAAAAGACTCTGAAACAGGGAAAAACCGATCCCGATCGAATCAAAATTCTGTGCCGGCAGTACGGAATCGATAAAGCCTATATCAAATCGTTGACGCGCTCTTTTCGGAAATAAACCGGCACAACTATTTGAAACGAAATATATGAAATGGGAACATTTTTATGTCAAAACATATGTGCTTTTGGATTTTAATGGTTTGTTTTCTGCTTTTAATGGTTTTTTCTTCATGTCGATGTGGATGATTATCGAATAGTTCATTTCAAGGAGAACGGTGAAATAAAGTCGATTTTTACCACCAATGTGCAAACCTGTACGGCCATTGCCGGCTATGAACCGGTTTCGGATGCCGGATTTATCGCCCATTTTTCTCCTGCATTCGATGCTATTGTAGCCGCTCTGTCTGATATCAACGCCTCTCTTCAGCAGATAAACGGAAACGGCCTGAAAGCGATGAGATGTTGTGTCGTGGGCAGCGTCAGAGATCAGGCCGATTCCATCGATTACCTGATGACCGCATTTGCAGAGCTGGTGAGATATGGCGTGGCCTATGAGGATATCTTCAAACACAATACCGGCGTATCCAGGTCGTTGTTCATATATCAGGGCAATATTACAGTGTTTTAGGCATTCAAGTAAAGAAAGGGAAACATTATGCATCGACAGTCAGCACTTTCGGCTTGTTTTGATCCAAGCCAATTATATATTGTAGAACAACAAAATAATGGATATATTGTTTACAACAGAGCAAAATAAACACACAAGGCGGGCGCTTGGATCAAAATTTTGAATCTATTGAATTTGAAAATAATTTTGATACCCTTTACGCCATTGCATTAAAACGGCTCAAAATTACTGTCAAATATCAAAAATTTGCTGATGATCGCGATTTGGACGCAGTTGCCGATTATCTGCATCAATTCGGCCTGACGCTGGTTTCTATTTATCGCTTTCGGCTTTATCAGGCCCTGTCTACTGAAGTATATTGGCTCGGCTCTCTTTTTCAGTCGCACGGATGGGGCATGGATTTGCTCGCAACTATACTCGATAGCTGGATCGTAGCCATAGAGGGCATCGTCAAAATGCCGGAAGCAACGCATTTGTCAGCAGAGTTGAGAAAAGTGCGAAAAAACCTGGATCAGCTCTCCGCAAATGGTTCTGTGGCATCCTTGCCGACACCGTCTCAGGTGGTGACGGAGCTGAGCGATCTGCTGCTGCGGGGAGAATATAATAAAAGCCGGTCGCTGATCCTGAGAGAAATCAAAAGCGGGTTGGATGTCGCTAAAATCATCACTCAGCTCATTTTACCGGCTATGCGGTTTATCGGTTCCCGATGGCAAAAAGATGATATCCTGGTATATCAGGAGCACCTTGCCACACAAACCGCTCTGCGGTTGCTTTATTTGCTGCCCGAGCATCAAAAAGAATCGCGGCAATCCCCCTATTCGGCCCTTATCAGCTGCATGCCTGGTGAAGATCATACACTTGTTATCATCGCTCTGGATACTTTTTTAAAGCTGCATGGGTGGAAAACTTTTCCCATGGGTACGAGTTTAGCGGAAAACCAGGTTATGGAGGCGATCGAGTCTTTACAACCCCGGGTTTACTTTTTATCCCTCATGATGCTTGCCCGGCTTGGAGAAGCGTTTCAACTCCTCGAAACCATCCAAAAGAGATTTCCCGAATTGGTAATTTTTGCCGGTGGAGGGGGAACGGTGCATGCAAAAGCGTTATTTGCGAAAAAGAATGTCAGCGTTATCGATGATTTTGGTAAAATAGATGAACTAGCTGCGGAGAAAATATCCAATGCGTAGATTGACCGCCTGGCGCATGTTGCTGCATGACAGGTCATCCACTGCCGGGGCATTGCTCGGGGTTGTTGCTATTGTGTTTCTGGTGGGTCAGCAGCTTTCCATTTTTTTTGGCTTGCTCAATTACATGTCGGTCCTGGTGGATCACAGCGGCGCCGATGTCTGGATTTTAAGTGCCAATACCAGCAATGTTGATGCAGCCAATTTGCTACCAGGGCGCTATCTGGACAGGACCATTGGCTTGCATCAGGTCGAATGGGCTGAACCGATTTTATTTGGCAATGGTTCGTTTAAGAAATCGGATGGCAGCTTTGAATCGGTTCGGGTTGTTGGCTTGCGTCGGCCGCGCCTCGCTGCCGGCCCCTGGGCGTTTGCGCAGGCAGACAACCGAACCCTGCTCGACCTTGAAGCGGTTACCGTTGACCGGCTTGATCTGGAAATATTGGGCAACCCGGCACTGAATACCATAACCGAAATCGGTAATTTTCGCGCCAAAATAGCGGCAGTTACCGAGGGGGCGCGCGGTTTTCAGGGCACTCTGGTCTTTTCCAACCTCGACAAGGTTAAGGAAATCTCGAAAACACCGTCGGGAAGATATTCAGCAATATTGGTCAAATTCAAAGAGACAACCAAAGTTGAGGAGGGGGTGCAACTGTTGCGGGCGCTATTACCGCGCTGTTCGGTTTATTCATCATCGCAGCTATCCGCGATGACCAGACGTTATTATATTTCCAATACCGGCATTGGTGGTAGTTTTGGATTTTCCACAGTTATTGCAGTGCTCATCGGTATGGTCATCATTACCCTGATGATGTATACCAGTGTATTAAACCGTGAAAGAGATTTTGCCGTAATGCGAGCCCTGGGAGCGAGAAAATGGGATATTTCTGTTCTGGTCATCAGCCAGGCACTGATGATCTCATTTATCGGCATCATCGTGGGATTTTTCCTTTTGGCTATGCTGTTTAATGCGATCCGCGGTGCCGCTATACCGAGTTATTATCCGAAATCAGTTCCGCCGCTACACACCGCAATAACTGTTTTTGTATCCCTGTCCGGGTCCCTCTTCGCCTTACGCCGTGCCCTCAAGGCAGAACCGGCATCGGTGTTTCATTAACGGATTGAAAAATGAGTGTTTTGGCATTAAAAAACGTTTCTAGAGATTTTTCCGACGGCCGGCAAATCCGTCGCGTTCTGTTTTCAGTCGATTTGGTCATAGAACCGGGCCAGCTTACCGTTCTGGCCGGACCGTCGGGAAGCGGAAAAACCACCCTGTTGTCGATTATGGGGCTGGTCCTGCGCGCCTCGGAAGGGCGGTTGTTTGTTATGAACGATGATGTGACGCGGTTAAACGATCGTCAGGCTGCCATTTTACGTTTGAGGCAATATGGTTTTGTGTTTCAGCAGCCGATGCTGATCGAAGGTCTCAATACGCTGGAAAATGTTCTGTTAGCCGGTTCGGTACAGGGTAAAAGAGCACCGCGGTCCCTGCGCCAAAAAGCCATGGAGATTTTAGCCACCTTGGGTCTGGAACCATTCATTCACATGCAGCCCCGGCTGCTTTCAGGGGGTCAAAAGCAGCGTGTCTCGATTGCACGCGCCCTGATCAAAAATCCGCCGATTATTCTTTGCGATGAACCCACCTCCGCTCTGGATGCTGAAAGTGGTCAAATTGTATTGGATATTTTAAAACAGATTTCAATAGAGGATAAAAAAGCAGTGGTGGTTGTGAGTCATGATGCGCGCGTTTTCCCGTTTGCTGATCGACTGGTTAAGCTGGAAGATGGTCGAATGGTCTCTGATACGCGCGATAACCAAATAAAATCCGATCCTGATGGGAAATCGTTATGAAAAAAATAATTATCGCTTTGATCGTCATCCTGGTGCTGGTTGTGGTTATGAGCACTATTTTGGTTTCACTCGATAAATCCTCGCAACCCCCGCAGATTTCAACTCCACCGCAATTGCCGCAATCTCCCGCGCGTGTCTATGGAATCGTCGAACCGTTTGGCAGAGAGGTCTTTTTAGCACCTCCTTTGTCCAGGACAGTCGAGGATATTTTTGTGAGCGAAGGCGATACGGTAAAAACCGGACAACCCATATGCCAATTGGAATGCAAATTGGAGAAAGCGGCACTCGAGATTTCCGAATCGCGTTTGCAGGAAATCAGAGCCAAAATCGCAATAACAGAAGACAATCTCGGAAGAAAATCGACTCTCTACCAGGGAAAGGCCATTGCCGAATTCGATTATGAAAATATGCGTCTTCAACTGAATTACGAAAAGACCTTGTTGGAAACCGCAAAAGCAGAGCTCGAACGCGCCAAAACGCAAGTCAACCGGCTGTTGCTCAAATCGCCCATTAACGGAATCGTTTATAAAATCGATTTACGCTTTGGTGAATTGTTTACACCACAGGATTACAAACGGGTGATTATCGGCAACCGGCAACTGCAGGTTCGCATGTTTGTCGAAGCATTCTGGCGCGATCGCTTTAAAATGGCTGAAAAAGTCGAATTCAAAGATGCAGAAACCCTGGACCGGCTCGGGGAAGGAAGGATTATTGCGGTGTCGCCCTATATGGGAGCGCGTGACTTTCGCACAGAGGATCCTCTTGAACGCATTGATGTCAAATATCAGCAAGTGATTGTAAAAGCGGATTCCGGCTTGACCGCACCGCTTGGATTGTTGTTGCAATGTGAATTAGGGCAGTAAGATTTAGCCTCTGCTTTTGTTTAGGCTTTTACCTCATTTGGTCCGGCTCTAAAAGGGAAAAGGGCTTGTTCGTTCATCCTTGTCCAGAATAGACGAAAAAAAGATCAACGCAGAGAACGCAGAATAATCGCAGAGGTCACACTGTAAATATCTATAGAAAAAGCTTGGATGCGCTGGTGTGATTGTATGCTCAAGGAATGTGATAAAATCGGGTTGCAAAATTATACTATTTAAAAACAATATCTTATATTCAAGCAGGAAAAATGGTCACAAAATGGTATGGATTGTATCAGCTGTTGATATTTATTTTTTCTGCGTTCTCATTTTTTTCGCTGCGGGCTTTGCGTTTCATTTTTCTTGTCTGCGTGAAACCATTTGGAAAGAGAGCCCGCGATATCTCACTCATCTATAATACCCTGATTTGCTCAATCCCAAAGACGTGCTATCTTTTCATCGTTATCACCACTGTCGGGTCCATCGCATATCTGCCGAATTTTTTACCGTAGATCGCCAGCCCGCCGGGCAATGCTTCGTCCACCTCGAGACGGATGTTAAGCCGGCCATCTTTTAGCCATTTTTTTTCAACAGGACAGGAGACCAAATATCCGTAGGAGCCGGCCTCGGTCAGTGTATGATCCTTTTTTTGTGCGTGCCAGGAGAGAATGCCGCGATGATCAGCCGGATCGTCGGGCAAATCGACGATATTGACTGCACGGCCATTGACGCGGATGCGCACGCGGCTGGGAAAGCGGGTTTCATCGGTCATGGGATAGGCATTGGCATTGGCGCCGGGATCGTGATAACCCTTGCCGCGCATATAGTCGCTGTCTTTTAGCTCGATGCCCTTGTCTTTACCAAAAAGCTGTTTCGCCGATAATTCAGCGCGAAACGCAAGCTCTGATATGGCTTTCGGATCAAGCGTATCCGGCAATTCGACGGTATATTCGAAATAGCCCGAGCCGGCGCCATTGATTTTCAATCCGTCGAACACAGACCATTGTTTCAGCGACCAGCCGGAGGCTGTAAACGAAGCGGGAGGGAAGAGCAGCAGGTGTTGAGTCACGCCATTTTTTACCCGTGTTTGAAAATGTTCGGGGGCAGGATCGACAACCCGGTAGGTGGTGAAATTTCGATGCAGCACCGTACCGGCTGCGTCCGTAAGCTGGATGGCCAGTATTGCCACGGCCGCAACATCGGGCATGGTAATAGTGACTGGTTTCAATTCTTCCTGTATCCACGGTTTGTAAGGAATGGTGATGGTTTTTGTCGAGTATTTTTTCAGGTCGGCCAGATCGTCCCAGCCATACAGCTCGAGCTCGAGAAAAAGCTCTTCTCCATAATCAGCATCCGTCATCGCGGAGAGAAAGAGAGGAACCGAAATGGTCTCACCGGTTTTGGCGGTTTTGCACAATTTGCGCTCGGAGGCGATATAGACCGGGCTGTGCAGATCTTTCAGGCTCATTCCATTCACCAGCTCTTCAAGACCGGTGAATTTTTCCGAGCGATCAAAGCGGTAATAGCCGTTCCACTCATTGACGACATCGTGGTGCTCGGTATAGAGCCAGCCGCCGATTTGGGGATGGCGGCGGAACTCGTTGATCATGATATGATAATCCCATGACCAGTCGACATCACCGGTACTGCCTTTATAACCCCAGACGTTGCCGCATTCGCTGTTGATATTGGGTTCTGTTCCCTGGCTGTATCCTTTGGCATAGTTCCACGGCGATCCCGGATAGGTGTTTTCTACGATTTTATCGAGATAATCCCTCCAGGCATATCCCGGCAGATAGGCGTGCCAGGTATTGAGGTCGGTGACCACATGGTCTTCGTTGCAGGGAGAGTTGTCCTCCACCAGGCGGGTGGGATCCAGGGATTTGGCCTGAGCGACCATATCGGCAACCCATCGCTGCGTCTCGGGTTGATAAATTTTATCCTCATCCTTCAAGCCCCAGGTTTCGTTGAACAGTACCCAGGAGAAAATAGATGGGTGGTTATAATCGCGCTCGATCATCTGTTTCATGGCGTATACGCTTTCCGCGCGCATGTTGTCGTCGGACACGCCCCAGCTGTTGGGGACATCGGCCATGATCAGCAGACCGAGCTTGTCCGCCCAGTATAATTTTCGCGGAATACCGATCTTGACGTGAATACGCATGCAGTTGAGTCCGATCTTCAGCGAGCGGAGAATCTCATCCCGCATAAACGCATCGGAGGGAAAGGTGTAATAGCCTTGCGGATGATAGGCCTGATCGAGGGCCATTTGCAAATAGACCGGTTTGTTGTTGAGGGCGACATAGGCGTAATCCAGACCTGGCGGCTTGAGCAGCGAAATTTTTCGCATGCCGAAATAGGTTTTGATGTGATCAATAGAGCCGCTTGCTGCTGTCAGGGTCACGCTGATGTCATAGAGAAACGGATTCTGTGGTGACCAGAGGCGCGGATCGGCAATGGGTATTTCCAGCCTTGTCGCCTCTTCACCGGCTTTGAGTGTGGTTTTAAAGGTTTGATCCTTGAGGTTGCTGTTGAGAAAAACAACTTTTGCGGTACAGGTCGACTCTGCCGGTTCGAGCAGGGTGAGATCAATGCTGGCGATATTTTTGTCGATGTCCGGAGAGACATGCACGGTTTTGAGAGCCGTGTTTGCACGCGCTTCCAGATAAACGGTTTGCCAGATGCCGCGGGCGGGCCCATAACCCTGTTTACCCTCCAGCTTGAAGGCGTGCGGCGTATCGTCGACGCGCAGGATCAGGGTCTGGCTTTTTCCCTCGGCGAGGTGATCCGTGAGCTCGAACTCGAATGGTGTATAGCCGCCCTGATGCGTTCCCAGCGGTTTGCCATTCAGCCATGCAGTGGTATGCCAATCGCAGGCGCCGATGACTAGAAAGACTCTTTTGCCCTGCCAAACTTTTGGAATGTCGATCCGGCGGGCATACCAGCCGACATCCGCTTCGTCTTCGACACCGGAGAGGGGAGAACCCCAGGGGAACGGCACGGTGATCTGTTTATCAAAGAGTTCGCTCTTTACATACCAGGATTCGGTTGTGCCTGTATCGTTTGGATCAAAGGCGAATCGCCATTGTCCATTGAGGTTGAGCCACTGTTGCCGCATAAAATCGGGCCGGGGGTGTTCGGCCAGTGGTAGAGAAACAGGTTTTGCAAAAATGGCAGCAAGGGTGATAAAGAGAAATAACAGGATCAGTATGCTTTCCTTCAGGAACATAACAAGCCTCGTTTTGGTCGGTTTACAGGTTGAGCTCTGCTCTGGTTTGTAATCGACATGCCGGCGTCCAGTGGAGCGGTCGTCATAAAATATACATTTTGAGATAAAATACAATGGAATAAATTGCGACGCTTCTCTTCCGTTCAACCGTCATCACCTCGCGGTGGTGAGCAAGACATCGCTTTCTTTGAGCGGCATAAGAATTTGAGAACGCAGTAAAACTTGATCGCTGTGGCCGTTGGGAATCGCCATTTACATTTGGGAAATAACGGTCTCTTTTCCAAAACCTGCCGGAAAATTTTCCTTATTTGAGCAATAGCATTTTACGGCTCTGCTGCTTAAGGTTTGTCATCAAATGATAGATATATATTCCTCCCGATACCGCCCTGTTATTGTCATCGACACCCTTCCAGCTGGTCATATATTGACCGGCCGGCTGTACCTGATCGACGAGCGTGCAGACATGGCGGCCGAGCATATTGTAGACCCGAATGGTGACGTGGCTTCGTTCCGGTATAGAATAGGGGATCTGAGTGACCGGATTAAAGGGATTGGGATAGTTTTGAAATAACTGAAAGCGGGTCGCAATGGTTTCGCTGCCGGCTTCCACCCGGGTCGGCCAGCCGATTCGTACCTCTGTTTGGGCGGTGATGCCGCTTTCGATATCGATAACCATCACCTGGAATAATCCCGTTTCGTTACCGGCAATGAACTGTCCGGATTGATCGATACTGCCGCCGGTACACATCCAGCGCGGCTGGATATCCACACTGCGGGAAAACGGATTATAACCCTGGGCGGAGAACTGAACCGTATCGCCCGGCGCGATGGTGGCGGAATCCGGTGCAATCGATATTGCCGAGAGCGCCATGCTGCCGGCGATGACGACAAAGCGGGCTTTATCGCTGCTGCCGTCAACAGTCGAAGTTGCGTTGACCTCTATGTGCGCTACGCTTCCGGCAGGAGTTCCGTCCGGAACACCGAACAGCAGCTGACCGCGGCCACCCCATTCCTGATCCAGGTCAACGGTTTTTTCCTCGGTTGTGTAAAGCCAGGGCTTGTCCGAGGTGGCTCTGAATTTTACATTATCGTTGGGTGTGCTCCAGTTCTGAAAAAACAGGGCAACCGGACTGAGCAATCCCGTATAGAGCACGGTGGTGTCATTCTCGGGATATACAAAGAGGGATACTTTGGTGTTGCGCCAGTTTCCAAAGTCCACACCGGAGCTGACCCTGTCACCGCTTCCCGACCCCGAACCGGAGGGTCCGTTTGCGGCGCCCCACCAGTTATTGCGGGCGTTAACAGACGCTACAGAT
>WJMF01000132.1 GCA_014728085.1 Candidatus Zhuqueibacterota bacterium | reverse complement strand
GAAGAGTCGCTCGATCGCGATTGTCTTTTCTGGCATTATCCCCATTACAGCAATCAGGGCGGCAATCCCGGCAGTGCGATTCGTTGTGGTAACTATAAATTGATCAAGGACTATGAAACCGAGCGGCTGGAACTCTATGATTTGAAAGCGGATATTGGCGAACAACACAATTTAATCGATGAAAACCCGGAACTGGCGCTCGAGTTGCATCAAAAACTGCAGCAATGGCTGGACAGCGTCAACGCCCGCATACCCGGACCGGTTGAATGACAGAGAGCAATCATATTTTTTACAAAAGGCAGGTTAAACTATGAATTATCGAACATTCGGCAAAACAGGATGGCAGGTTTCGGAGATCGGTTTTGGCGGCTGGGCTATCGGTGCCGCCAAATGGGGCACGCAGGACGATCAGGAGAGCCTCAAGGCTCTGCACCGGGCTCTTGATCTCGGCGTAACTTTTATCGATACAGCTCAGGCTTATGGCAATGGTCACAGTGAACGCCTGATCTCTCAGGCGTTAAAGGAACGCGGCGAAAAAATCGGCAACGGCAAGGTTCGCGTTGCCACCAAAATACCCCCTGTCCCGGGAAACTGGCCCCCGTTTCCCGAAGATCGCATTGAGGAGCGCTTTCCGGAGGAATACTTGCGTGAAAAAGTCGAGTACAGTTTGAAAAATATGGATGCCGAGGTGCTTGACGTCGTTCAGCTCCATACCTGGACGCGCGCCTGGAACCGCAAACTTGTCGCTCTCGATGTGCTGCAAGATCTTAAAAAAGAGGGTAAGCTGCTTGCCGTCGGCGTTTCCACACCTGAACACGATCAGAATTCGCTCATAGAACCCATGCGCCAGGGCAAACTGGATGCGGTTCAGGTCATTTACAATATTTTTGAACAGGAGCCACGCGCCGAATTTTTACCGGTTGCAGAGGAAAACGGGGTTGGCATTATCGTGCGCGTTGTTTTCGACGAGGGCTCGCTGACCGGCAAATTCGATATCAATACCACCTTTGAAAAGGATGATTTCCGCAATCTCTATTTCAAAGGCGACCGCCTGCAAGACACGGTTAAGCGGGTGGAAAAAATCAAACAAACCATTACCAAATTTGGTTTTAGCGAAAGCGATCTGCCGTCAATAGCAATCCGCTTTGCCCTGCAGCATTCCGCCGTATCAACGGTCATACCGGGTATTCGCAACGTCGATCAGGCCGAAAAAAACTGCACGGTTAGCGATCTGGCGGTGCTGCCGACAGAGCTTTATGAAAAGCTACAGAAGCATATCTGGCGGCGGGGATTTTGGTATGCCGGTTGACAGAATATAGCGGATTCGATGACGATAACCCGTGAATACATTTTTCGCTTTGTCCGTCATCCTGTTCGGTAAAGAAATATTTATAATTAAATGACCAAATAAATTGAACGCCTAATGTCTGAAAACTCCAAAAACACCTATACATTTACGCTGGTCGGTACCGCTCATCCCTATCGCGGTGGTATTGCTCATTTTATCGAAATCATGTACAGCGGTTTTTTGAAACGCGGGCATAACGCCTCGATAGTAACCTTTACAAGGCAATATCCCGGTCTTTTTTTTCCGGGCAAGACCCAGTTCATCGAAGAACCGGTCGGGAATCCGGTACCGACGCAGCGCATGATCGATACCATCAATCCCTTTTCCTGGATCAAAACTGCAACCTATCTGCACCGGCATCGGCCGGATGCCCTTGTCTTCAAGTACTGGATGCCCTTTTTTGCGCCTGCATTCGGTACCATCGCGCGGTTGGCGCGGAAAAAAGGTATCAGGGTTTTTACCGTGGTCGATAATGCGCTTCCGCATGAAAAGCGGCTTTTCGACCGGCGGCTCAGCTCTTACTTTTTAAACGCCAATGACGGACTTGTGGTCATGTCCGATTCGGTCGAGCGCGATATTCGCTCGCTGGGGATTGAAAAGCCGGTCCGCCGCGTTGCTCATCCGGTGTATGAAATTTTCGGCAAACCCATTGAACAGAAAAAAGCCCGGGAACAGATGCACCTGCCCCATGATAAAAAGATCATTCTCTTTTTCGGGTTTATCCGGCGCTATAAAGGTCTGCATGTCCTGTTGCAGGCGATGCCGCAGATCGTTAAAGCACTGCCGGATCTGCACCTGGTGGTCGCCGGTGAATTTTATGACGATGAAGCATTTTACCGGCAGATTTTGCAGCAGCATCGGCTTGAAGAACATGTCTCCTGGTATAATGATTATATTCCGGAAGAGGATATTCACAAGCTTTTCAGCGCCGCCGACCTGGTCGTACAGCCTTATGTCTCCGCGACCCAGAGCGGCGTGGCACAGATCGCTTATAATTTCAATCAGCCTCTGGTGGTCACCGACGTCGGCGGTCTTGCGGAAATCGTCCCTCATGAAAAAGCTGGTTTGGTGGTGCCACCGCAGGATCCGCAGGCATTGGCAAGAGCGGTTATCCGTTTTTTCGATGAAAAGATGAGAGATGTACTGGTCAAAGGTGTAAAAACAGAAAAGCAAAAATACAGCTGGGATCGACTATATGAGGCTATTGAATCGCTGATGCAGGAGGTGGGATGATACCGGTCATCGTATTGTGCGGAGGATTGGGCAAACGGCTGCGGTCCGTGGTTTCCGACCGCCCAAAAGTGATGGCCCGGATAGGAGGGAAACCCTATCTCCATTATTTATTAAACTCGTTGCAGCGACAGGGTTTCAGGAAGATTTATCTCAGCACCGGCTATCGCGCCGGACAGATTGAATCCTATATCGACAAAACGGAATGGCCGTTCTCGATTCAGTCCATTCGCGAGGAAACGCCCCTCGGTACCGGGGGTGCCATTCTGCACGTCTTACGACAAGCCGGAATAGAGGGTACATTTATCGCTATGAACGGCGATTCTTTTGTCAGCGCGTCAATCGCTGAACTGCTGCAGTTTCATCAACAACATCAGGCCAATGCCAGTCTGGCGCTGGTACAGGTCGGGAATCCGGCTCGTTATGGCAGCGTCCGTCTTGAGGATTCGGAAATTTCAGCTTTTGAAGAAAAACGAGAGGATTTAAAAGGGCCTGCCTGGATCAATGCCGGTATTTATTCGCTGGAAGCGAAACTTTTCGATAGACTGCCGGCAAATCAACCACTCTCTATTGAGCGCGATATTTTTCCGCAATGGGTCGGCAAGGGGCTCTACGGCTGCAGGTTTGCCGATGCCCAATTTCTCGATATCGGCACGCCGGAGGATTTGAATAAAGCTGAATCAATTTTGCATAAAGTACAGGG
>WJMF01000131.1 GCA_014728085.1 Candidatus Zhuqueibacterota bacterium | reverse complement strand
GAGCTGCCACAACTCGACGAAGGACAGATCATCGTCGCTTCGGGCGACGTTTTGCTCAATTTCGAGGCCGAGGCGGTGCGGTTTGAACCTTACGGTGTTACCGGTCTGGCCTATCCAGATGTCACCTCGGTAGCGCAAAATCACGGCGTCTACCTGATCGACGATATCATGGTACAACAAAATTTCGCCACCGTGGCCGGTTTTTTACAAAAGCCGAATCCGCAACAATTGCAGAAACACCAGCCACAATCGCAAAAATTCTGGATCGATACCGGTATCGTTCATTTCAGCTATGAGGCTCTGAAAACCTTGCTGGATTGTGAGCATCTGGCTGTTGCGATCGAAAAGGGCCGCTCCTTTAATCTATACAGCGATTTTATCGATGCTTTTTTGCAAAAGGGCGATATACCGGATGCCGGGAAACTGGGCAATCTGCCCTTCTATGTCAGTCTGTTACCCTATTGCGGCTTTTTTCACGTCGGCCGCACGCGCGAGTTTGTCGATAACCTCTATACCATCACGCATGCCAGCACTCTCTATCGCTTTGCCAATTCGGTGCGCTCGAATGCCTTTTATTTTAGTGATCTCAAGAGCGGCTTTGTCTATAACAGTTTTATAGACAGCGACGATATCTCGGTGACTTTGCCGGCTGTGGTTGAGGGTTGCCATATCGACCAGACTCTGCATCTGCAGGGAGAAAATTTGCTCACCGGCTTGCCGGCGGGATGTGGCGATATACGCCTTGACGAGGGTATTTGTCTGTCGGTTTTTCCGCTGCACAAAAACGACTGGTGCGCTGTTATCTATGGAATGGATGATGTTTTAAAATACGATGCCGGCGACGAGCGCTGCACCTTTATGAATCAACCCATGCAAACCTGGATGCGGCAGCAAAAGCTCGACGATGAAACGCTGTGGCCCGATAAGGATTCCAGGTCGTTATGGCAGGCGCAGCTTTTTCCCCACAGCAAAAGCGCCAAAACCGCGGTTGAGCTGGCTCTGCAGCTCGCTGCCGGGGAGCCGGCTGAGTGGCAAAAGGCATCGCGTTGTTCCATGGCTCAAATACTGCAGCAGCTTGATCCGGATCGCGTTCTGCAACTGCAAAATGAAATCCAGCGCCGCGCCATGCTCGCCAACCTGGCCGACGAATTTACTCCCGATTCCTCCTGGACGTTTGACGCTCTCGTCGATCTCTGTAGGGAAAACGAGGATTTTTTACGCCTGGGCAAGGTCCTGTTGCGCCTGCAGTCGAAATCACATGATCTGCTGTTCAAATCGCGTCTGCAGTATCTCTTGTCGCGATTGTCGGCATTGCATGAAAAGGGAGAATTTGAAAAAAAAGGCGTTGCCATCGATCTGCACGAGCAGGAATGGCAGGACAAGGCCTTTGCCAATATCGGCGATGCGGTTGAGCGCGGTCTGGAAAAATTCGACACCTCTATTGTCGATCCTCATCTCGCCATTCGCAGCGACGAGGTGGTATGGATTTGCCTGCCGGCGCGTCTCGATTTTGCCGGCGGCTGGTCCGATACGCCGCCCTATTGCCTGCAGCAGGGGGGAAGCGTGCTCAATGCCGCGGTCAAGCTCAATAATCAGTATCCGATTCAGGTCATCGGCAAGCGGCTGCAAGATCCGGTCATTCGCATCAACAGCATCGACCTCGGCGCTTCGGTGACGGTATCGAACCTGTCACAGATGCTCACCTATACCGATCCATCGGACTGGACCTCGCTGGTCAAATCGGCGTTTTTCGCCTCCGGCGTCATCTCTCCGGATTATCGCGGTGATCTAACCACGCTGTTGAAACATTTCGGCGGCGGCATCGATTTGACGCTTTTCAGCGCTTTGCCTTCCGGATCCGGACTGGGAACGTCCAGTATTCTCGGCGCCGGCATTATCTCCTGTTTGTCGACGCTCTTTGGCATTCAGCTTTCCACCGAAGAGTTGTTCGTGCGCACCAGCATCACCGAACAGCTCATGACCACCGGTGGCGGCTGGCAGGATCAGATCGGCGGTGTCGTCGGCGGCGTCAAGCTCATTCGTACCCGGCCGGGGTTCGCGCAAATGCCGCGCCTTTCCTGGACCAGCCTTTCGTTCGCCGATCACAACAGCGAGGATCGCTTTTTGCTCTATTACACCGGCTATCGCCGTATGGCCAAAAATATTTTACGCCATATCGTCGGCGATTTTCTCGATCGCGATCCTGAAGCGCTGCAAACCGTAGAGGCGCTGAAACAGCTCTCCGTCGACATGAAGCGCCATCTCGACAATCGCGACATCGATGCGTTCGGTAAAAGCATCGCTCAGGCATGGACATTGAACAAGATTCTGGATGTAGAGTCTACCACTGATGAAATCAACGCTATTTTGCAACAAATCGATGACTATATGCTCGGTGCCAAGCTTTTGGGCGCCGGAGGCGGCGGATTTTTATTCATCGTCGCCAAAGACCAGGGGGCCAAACGCCGCATTATCGACCATCTGCAACAAAACCCACCCAACGACCGTGCCCGCTTTTTCGATTTTCAAATCGACAGCGGCGGTCTCTTTACCAGCGTTTTATAATTCCCACCCAATGTTTTCAAAAAAATATTTCGCACAAAGACACAAAGCCGCAAAGAAATTTCCGCCGGCATTCAGCGGCCAGGTGTTCGAAATAGCCGGTTTCTGATTTCTGATTGCTGACCTCTGATTTCTGGTTACTGGTTTCTGACATCTGACCGCTGATCTCTGATTTCTGACTTCTGATGCATATTACCCGCGTAGAGACGCCCGACTCGGGCGTCTCTACCTGTCGTTGCAAAGATCATGTGAATATTTCACTAATTTCGGACACCTATTTCACTAAAGATTCGGACAGTCCGTCGCCATCCCAAATGTCCATTCTAATTATCCTTTTGTAAGGCATATCTTCCTCCATTATCGCTCAAGTGATCTGGAGAAAGATACTGCAAAATTATCAAAGTTTGAACAGGTGGGGAATATTAATGACCCTCGGGTGGGGAATATAAATGACCCTGAGTACTCAGCTAGTGGGGAATATTAGTGAGCCTGCCGTGGGGAATATAAATGAGCCTAAAATGATTTAGGTGGGGAATAAACGTGACCCCCGACACGAATCATGATTATTTACGGGTTACTGGACGCAGAGCGTCCGGAATGCATTCCAACGCAGAGCATTGGAACGAGCTAAATGTTCAATGCAAGCAAGGTTGCAGGTTTCACCCGGAATGGGTGGCAAGTTTCACCGGAATATGCATTTTACCAAATGTATGCATATCATCCCGTAGAGACGCCCGACTCGGGCGTCTCTACCTGTCGTTGCAAAGATCATGTGGAAAGTTGCACCTCCGGTGTTATTATTCTGTAAATTCTCCTTGATATTTATCAAAAAAATGCTTACTTGGGTAATTCATATTTAAATCAAAAGGAGAAGTCGATGAAGCGAATCTATCTATTGTTGATGCTTGCTATGGTCTTTGCCTGTGGAACCCGGGAAAAACCGCAAACGACGCAAGCCGTTGAGGTTGGCGTTAAAGCTCTTGATGAAAATGCTGAAGAATATGTCGGCGAGACCGTGGAATTGACCGGTACGGTCGTTCACGTTTGCCGCCACGGTGGCAAGCGTCTATTCATGATCGGTGATGAACCTCAGCCGCGGTTCAAGGTCACGGCCGGTCCCGAGGTCGGTTCTTTTGACCTCAAGCTTGAAGGCAGCACGGTAAAAGTCACGGGTGTCGTCAATGTCGATCGCATTGATGAGGCGTTTCTCGACCGCCGTAAAGCCGAGCTCGAAAGCGGAACCAAAGAGGAAGTCGAGCATCAGGCACACCGCGAGCAGGTTGGAGAGGCTGAAATGAGCGAGGCGGAAGAGACCAAAGCCCAGTTGGAAGCTATGCGCAAACAGCTCAAAGAAAGCGGCAAGGAACAGCTCTCGTTTTATTCGATCGAGGCACAATCTATAGAAACACTGTAAAGGAGGCAGACGTTGCGGCTGAACTGGCGAAAATGGAACAGAATACTCCATCGGGACGTGGGTTACTTTTTTTTCGGCATGACGCTTATCTATGCGCTTTCCGGTATTGCGCTCAATCACATCGACGACTGGAATCCGAGCTATATGATCGAGAACAGGAAGATCAGCGTCGGTGAGGCATTAACCGACTCGGCCTCGGCCCCTGCGGTCAAGCAATTTCTTTCCACCCATGGTCTTGACGGAAAATACAAGAGCCACTATTCACCGCGACAGGGATTTCTCAAGATTTTTATCGTCAACGGCAGTGTTGATATCGATCTCAACAGCGGCAAAGGTGTTATCGAGCGGCTGCAGCGCCGGCCGCTCTTTTTTCACGTCAATTTCCTTCATTATAATCCCCAAAAATTATGGACCTGGTTTTCCGATCTCTTTTGCGTCGCCCTGATGCTGCTGGCCATCACCGGCTTGTTTATCATAAAGGGTAAAAAAGGCATTACCGGCCGCGGCGCCTGGCTGACCTCTGCCGGCATTATAATTCCACTGATTTTGCTCTTTCTTTATTTGTAGATATGACCTCTGGCTGCACTCGTCATTTTCTTTTTAAAACCAAAAGCGCGAGTCGTTGGCCCGAATAAGCCTGGCAGGTAACACTGCCGGAGTGGTGTAGTAAGAGATGTTTGGCGCGTTGCCGGGACGACACAAACAGGTTTACAGCATTGCTCGCCGGCATTCAATCCGATTTTGTCCGAGCCCGGACATTTCTAATCATGGCATTATCTGGATAAAAACACCGCTCCTTTTCACATCATGTTTATCATGTTTAGATAGGTTGTATTTTTTTCACCTTTTGCGTTTTTACCAGTTATGCCAGTCGATCAAAACCGTTGAGCGACCGTTTGAAAGCGGACTGGAAGGTGATTACATTTTGAATATTAGCTTGTGAATAGGGAAATTTAATTGTATTTTCGCAGGCATTGCTATTTCTATCATCCTGATGATCATCCCGTTGCGCAGTCAAATCAAGCAGGCCATTTCATCTGCATAAATCCGTCCCGTTTTCTTTTTATCATTCTTGAGGATTTATCTGTAAATCTCAAACTAGATTTTCGTATACCTATACGGCATATCTCAAATTGAAAGGAATAGCAGACCGTGATCTGTTGTTTATTTTTGTAG
>WJMF01000130.1 GCA_014728085.1 Candidatus Zhuqueibacterota bacterium | reverse complement strand
TATAAAAATGTTAAAAAACTAACGGATTCTGAATTAGAACGAAGTATAAAAATTGAAATTGACATACCACAAAAGTTTAATGTGATATCTGCTCAATATGTTCGGAATCCATATATTTCTGAATATGTCAAGAGAAAATCAAACGGTATTTGTCAAGATTGTAAACAACCAGCGCCATTTTTAAATAGACGAACTGGTGAACCCTATCTTGAGACTCATCACCTAATACCGCTATCCGAAGGCGGCAAAGATAATTTAGACAATGTAATTGCATTATGCCCAAATTGTCATCGAAAAAGGCATTATGGCTAAAAATGGTAGGCAACATACATAACATTAGCTCAACTTGACCGCAGGGACTGTGTGGTTTTTCAAGTTTCGTTATCCGAATAAAGTTTATTTAGTTATTCAAGGTCAGTGCCCTATAACACTTTTACTTGCAAAGAGACAGAAAAACTATATCGTCGTCTCTACTCAAAGAAGATACCACATGATATTCAAAGAAGAGCAATGAAAAAATTATGGATGATAGACGCGTCAACTGATATAAAAGCATCAAGACTGCCACCATCAAACCAACTTGAGAAATTAATGGGTGACCGAAAAGGAAAATATAGTATTCGGATTAATGACCAGTGGAGGATATGCTTTAGGTGGGAATCCGGTAATGCTTTTCAAGTAGAAATTGTTGATTATCATTGAAAGGTACAATAGTATGGATACTAAAAAAATACCGCCGATACACCCCGGTGAAATACTAAAAGAAGAATTTCTTGATCCAATGGGGATTTCTCAATACCGTTTATCAAAAGACACAAGTGTGCCTCCCCGTCGAATAAATGAAATTGTTCATGGGAAACGTTCGATTACAGCGGATACTGCGCTCAGACTTGGTAGATTTTTTGATATGTCACCCCAGTTCTGGACGAATTTACAAGCTCATTATGATTTGGAGAAAGAGTTAGATAATCTTGGCAAAAAATTGACTGAAGAAGTCAAAGTCTATTCGAAAGCAGGCTGATACGATACCTGAATTTCAGATAACACGTGCATGAACCGGACAAAGCAGTTTGTCACGGCCCTTGTATGTGAAGGTTCATGAATGCGCATGGGATTGTATCAAAAGGGTTGATAAAAAGAATTGATAATCCAATAATATCAAATACTGTACAAGAATGTGAGTTATCACTTATTCAAGGCTAATTAAAACCGCCGAGATCGCCGGGGAACGCGGAGAAAAACAGAATTATGTAAAGAGATAAAATACTTGTAATTCGTTGTTTATAAATTTGTTGTCTTTGTTGTTGTGATTATTCCCTGATAAAAACTTTTCCCTAAATCAATCAAGTAATGAAAAAGTCTCAGCGATTCCTTTGCGGTTTCGGCGGTTTTGTATATTTATGATACCTCTAAAAAACAGTACTATAAATACTTTTGATACAGCCCCGCGCGCCAAACCGGCTTTGCCGGTTATGCGCAGCTCGTTATCAGAATGAATCCGTGCAATCCGCGTTTATATTTCAACTCCGAACGCCCCTTTGAGAGCATAACCTCCGACAATAGAGAGTGCAAAGAACAGCACCAGCCAGTGAATGTGCAATCCTAAAATTACGAGATCGCGATTCGGATAGTCGACGGCGATCTCTTTTATCGCTGCATCGGAAGGCAAAGAGGCCTCGGCAGTATAAACCAGGGTAAGCAGAGAGCTCTTTTGCACGCGGTGCGAGGCCAGACTCGATATCCGTTTTCCGACAAAAAGATCTTTGCTCACGGTTTCCCCTGATGCTTGAATCTGAATTTCCCAATCGCCGGCTTTTAGGGCCCGCAACCGCCAAAAAATTCTTTGTTGTGAAGGCAGGCGCAAAGGCGGGGTTTCGATTTTAATGGCCTTCGGAGTCTGCAGCTGAACCTTTCTCAAGTCTACATTTTTATCAAACCAAGCGCTGACGATGACGGACTCGTTCGCCTGCAACGGCCGATATTCGTATCGCGCTGCAATCTGGATAATGATGAAGATCATGGGAATCATCAATATGATCATCGGCTTGAGAGCAAATGCAAGGTATTTTAAATTATTCAAAAAAATCGAGCCGAGAGCGCTGAAGGAGAGATTGGCATCATCTTTATAAAGTCTCAATTCCAGTAAATGCGCTTTGATTCGGTTTTTGATTGTTTTGATTCCCGATTGATTGGAAGCCCATTTAAAGATAATCAGCATCAAAATGCCGGTAAAAACGGAAAGAACAATCAAGCCCCAAACCGGCCCCAGTGCGCCTAAAGCCGCGAATACAGGATTTGAAACACTGTTGAAAATTTGTTTGATCGTGTCCATCGACGTATTTCCTTATCGTTGCTGCCAGGCGGCGTTCAGGAGATATATCCCAATCCTTTCAGGCGTTTTTCGACCTCTTCAAGAGAAGCGCCGTCCTGTTCGATGTTTTGAATCTCTTTTTCGATAATATGCGTGATAAATTCATCCACAGAAGAATAACCCGCGGTCTCGGCGTACTTTTTTGCCTTATCGTACAATTCATCGTTTAACTTTATTTTTTTACCAAACATAACTTTTGCCTTTCTCTTTAGCCAAAAATCGGTTTTCCATCCATTTCTTTCGGTACCTGAATGCCGAATTTTTGTAAAATCGACGGTGCCAGATCCCACAGACCGGGTGTTTTTGTCTGCACGGACTGGTTGGTGATTAGCGTCCCAGGGACCAATCCCGGATCCATACAATGGTCTGCAGACCATTTGTCCTTACGGTCGCTTACGATCCCTTTGGGGAATTTGCCTAAAACCGCCTGATCCGATATTCTGTAACCGCTCTGATAGCCGACGACAATATCGGGTGCAAGATCGGTGAAGGGACCGCGATAGACTTTACGGGCGTCATAGGCCTGGGCAACCATTTTTTTACCATTGAGAGGATCGCGTACGATATTGAGTTTTTCAATGATCTCTTTTTTGAGCTGGACCGCATCGCGGGGCATGACCGATCCCCTGACTTCCCGACCGAGTAAATTAATATAGATGCCATTCAGGCCCATGGCAAACGCTTTGGTTTTGCTCCAGTCCACATGATCATAGAAATCGCTGTCGTGGATTCTGTCCGGATCCGTTACAGCAGTATAGCCCTGATTGACCAGCCAGGTACTGAGATGAAATTCACGACCAAAGGGAGCAAAGCCGTGATCGGATAAAAGCATAATCGTCGTTTTACTGTCGGCTTTATCCATGGCTTGTTTGAGTACATCATCCATGGAGCGATAAAAGTAATAGACCGCATCCTTGACCTCTTTGCTCGCATTGGGTTCATAGAGCGGATGTGAAGGATCCATGGTTCGCCACATCATGTGCGTATTCTGATCGATGCTGGAAAAATAGAAAAAGAAAAGACCTTCATTGAAATCATCAAATTCGTGCTGAAAAATTTCCAGCCGTTCATCCAGTACCATCTTGGATTGGCTCAGAAACTCTTCATTGGAAAAGATACCATTCGAAAGTGCCTTGGTATCTTCGGGAAAGCCCTGGGTATAAAATCGCCCTACCGCCTCCGATAGATTGCGCGAATAGCTGCTCGGATTGGAAATCGGAACATGTGCTTCCATGGGATCGACATTGATCGGTGAGACATACATGCGAAAATGGGGATGCACCTGCTGTACATAGATCTTAACCATGCCATTCACGGTGGCGAACATGGGCATCATCTCGAATTTGAGCGGAAGCCATTCCGACCATTCTCCCTGTTTCAGCATGATCTGCTGTCCCTGAACATCAACCTTGACCACCGGTTCCCAGGGATCGCGATAAACGGTAAAGTCGATGTCCGCCACATCCTGGTCGGTTCGCAAGCTGTTGGGCGGTCCGTCAATTTTTGTCTTGATGACATGATCAACAGGCTTGACCTTGACCACGCGTCCGCCGGTAAAATTTTTCGCTCCCTCTATATCCATGTCGGTATAAAAGGTAAACGTACCGTATGTTCCCAGCAAATCCGGGGTTCCCATGCCGCTGATGGCTTTGCTTTTACTGTCCTCAACCGGGAAATTGGCCGGCAGCTTGAAAAGCGTCGCCGGTATGCCCTTCTCTTCCAGATAGGTCCAGAATGCCGGACCGCGCCTGAGCAGCTCCACATTGCCGCCTTTGACCGGAATAGACCATTTACCGATCTCCAGGGTTTTTTCCGCGCCATAACTTCTCGATGTCGACAGATAAGGCGTAAATGAGGCCGGATCGCGGTGAATAAAGTCAAAGATACCGTGACCGCCGGGATTGGTTCCGGTGATAAAACTGGACCACGCCACCGGACTCTGGGGGGGCAGGGTGGTGGCCAGTGAGCCGAAATGACCGCTGCGAACCAGGCGTTGAAACGCAGGCATCTCGCCCTTTTGCATAAATTTTCGCAAAAGATTGGGATCCATTCCGTCTATGCCGAGGACGATAACTTTATTGGATATTTTGCTGTTGCTGATATTGGGCATGGCAAAGAGCTCTTTGCCTATATAACCCGAAGAGGCAATCGCTGTCGCGCCGATCAGCGATTTTTTTAAAAATTCTCTTCGATTTGAATATTGCATTTTTATACCCTCGAATGGTTACTCATTTTAATGATTTGATTTCCGCTTTAGCCGGTTCGTTTTGAATCTCCGGAATATTCATTTTTGGTTCGGTTTTACCATTCGGCGAAATGTCCAGTACCTTACCATCGATAAAGGCCGGTGGCCTGATGCCGAACTGATCAAGTACCGTCGGTGCCACGTCTGCAATGTTTGGATTTGTCGCATGGATGACCTGATTGCTGAACAAGACGCCCGGTACCAGTTTAGGATCAATACCGTGGTCTCCGCTCCAGTTTTTGCTGTTATCTTCAAAAACCTTGTCGGTTGTCTGGCCGATCGCCGCTCCCCAGGAGATCCTGTAACCTTCGTTATAGCCGACAATCAAGTCCGGAGCCTGCTCGATATAGGCGCCGCTGTAGATGCTACGCGAATCGTAAACACTCGTGATCGCCGTTTTGTTCCTTTCGCTATCTTTTAATCCGGTGAGTTTGTCGACCAGTTCCTTTCTCAGGGCAGAGGCCTCCTCGCCGTTTTTGACGATCCCCTGTTTTTCCCGTCCCTCGATGTTCAGATAAATACCGGCCAGTCCGATCGCATAAGCTTTGGTTTTGCTCCAGTCGACATTTTGAAAATAATCGACTGAAAAGTCATTGTTTTTCAGGGCAAGATAGCCATTTTCATATAGCCAGGCGTTGAGATTAACGCCCCGGACAAATGATTTAAAGCCGTGATCCGACATGACCAGCAATAACGTATCATTCGAAATTTTATCCAGTGTTTTACCCACAATGGTATCGGCTTTCCGGTATAGCTGACGGATGGTATCCTTGTAAAGGCTTTCGTCCCTGCCGCGATTGGCGGGATGATTCTCAACCAAATATCTGAAGAACATGTGCTGTATCCGGTCGGTGCCGTCAAAGACGACCGCGCAGACGCCTTTTTTCGTCTTCTTCAGGGCATGGAAGAATTGCTCTTCCCGTTCATCGAAGATTTTATAGGCTTGTTCAAGAAAGGCCTTTTCGTCGAGAACCTCTTCATTCAGTGCCCAGGTATCTTCCGCCAGCCCCAGCGTACTGTATTTTCCGAAGAGTTTGGCCAAATAGACGGCAAAAAAGTAGGGATGCGACACCGGCAACGCCGGTCGTTCGGGATCGATATTGATCGGTGATACGTAGAGCTCTGTTTCCGGATCGAGTTGTTTTAAATAAAATTGCGCTATGCCATGTACTTTGATCCAGCCTGCCTTGAAGGTGACCGGAATCCAGTCAGACATTTGTTTTCGTTTCAGGGTGTATTCTTTTTTCCCGATTTTAAGCCTTGCGGTTTCGCCATCAACGGGCTGAAGCGAAAAAGGGCTGTTTAAAGGTTTTTCGTCTTCTTTCAGGCTGTTCTCCGGTCCGATCAGCTCTCCGTGAAAAGCCTTGCCGTTCTTTTCGAACCTGAGGCGGGTTCCACCGGTATACTTTGATGATAATTCCGCTGTCGTATAATGAGAAAAGGATCCCTGGGTGCCGCGAATGTCGGGTGTACACATGGCGGATAACATGGCTCCCTTGAATTTTTCCGGTGGAAAGGTAATCGGCACCCGAATGATGTGACTAAAAATACCGTGTTCGCCGAGGATTTTCCAAAACGATTTGCTGCGCCTTAAGAATGTGACGGTGGGTTTGCCCAGCGGGATTCGGTATTTGCCGATTTTTAATGTTTTTTTTGCCGATCCGACCCGCGATGAGGAGAGCTCGGGCAAATAGGTTTGCGTATTGCGCATCAAAAAGTCATAAATATTGTGCTTTGCCGGGTTGGTGCCGGTTGAAAAGGTCGACCACGCCACCGGTGACAGGGATGGATAGGTGCTGCCGAGCCGGTGATAGCTCCCCTTCTCTCCAAGGTTTTTCAGATTGGGCATCAATCCCTGCGCCATAAAACGGTCACAGAGCTGCGGGTCAAGGCCATCCAGGCCCAGAATGACCAACCGTTTGGTTTTGGCTTTGGCAAACGCTTTTCTTCTTTTAAAGAGTTGTATAATGAGCCTGAACGGCAGCGTCAAAAGTGAAACAAAAGCCAGGAAAAACGATATCAACAAAGCAAAAAGCGAAGAGAGCAGGGCAAAACCGGCTCCCGGTCCGATATAGGCAAACGCCGGAGCCGGTAATATGATTAATATGAATAAAAATATGACAAGAGCTGTAATCAATCCATTTCCGGGTTTCAAAGAAAATTCTCCTGATAGTTTGTGTGTGATCTCTACCTTTAAGTAACACTGTTTTATCGAGCTATATTTCCCATAGCTTATAAATATAGCTAAAAAAGCAGCGATTTGCTGAAAAAAATTTAGTTGGATTCGAGCCGGTAGATCACCAGTTTTTTCGGACCGGGTATCACATGCACCGCAGAGAAAGACTCGGGTATCTCTGGTTTTTCCGGCGTCAGGAGAGATTTTAAATTGGGGTAGGCCTGCAGGGAATAACGCTCGTCATAGATAAAATAGTCCGGCTCTATCGAGTTCAGCAGATTCACCAGCTCCTGCATCGACAGCATATGCAGGTGCGAAGAGCGAAAGCTCTTGTAGGCTGCACCGCTGAAATAAGCTATATGCGGCTTTGCCGACATGATTGTTCCGGGTTGCTGCGGCTGTTTCTCAATCCATTCCGCAGCCTGTTTGAATTCTGTGGGTTCGTCATTAAAAAACGCCGGTACGTTGTGAAGCGAAAGCGCCAGAGTGATGCAAAATATCATTGCCATGATCAGGGTTTGCAGAGGAAGGGCTGCGATCAGACGGGACGGTGCGGATTTAAAAGAAGCATCAAAGCGCAGGTGTTTTGGCGTTTTCACCACAGCTTCCTTGAGCAGCACAGCGACCAGGGGTAAATATACCAATAAAAAACGGTCTGTAATCCAGACCAAGGCGATGAGAATCGAATAGATTGCCAGTCCGAGGATGAAGAAAAACTTTTTACGATCAATGTCCGCAATCCAGAACCAAACGGCCAATGCCGACAGGACGCCGACATGGGGGAAGAGCTTGAATATGTTTTTCGGAAGCGCGAACAGGGTTTTTAGCCAGCCCTTTAGAAACAACTCCGGCTGCGATAAGACCATGGAGAGCGAGGCGTTATCGTCGAAATATGGAAATTCACGCCAGCCCTGATCCAGGCCCTCCATTTTAAAAAGGATATTGAGATAATTCAGGTTCCAGAACGGCGATCCTTTTTCGATGAAAAGGTATAATGACCAGGGCAAAGCTGTAACCAGAAAACCAATGTAAAAAAAGCTCAGGTGTTTGATCTTTGAGGATGGTTTGGTTTTGAAGAACCATTCCAATAGAGGTAATAAAAGGATAAAGAGATAAAGCGACCGCGTCAGGTAAGCGAGAGCACCGGTCACTCCGGCAAAGAGCATTGCGATTCCGGATTCCGGATATTTGCCTAGCAAGAGGATGACCGCCATAAACAACGCCGCCGCCATCATGTCGCTGAGCACGAGAACGCTGTGTGACAGGAGAACCGGATTAATGACCAGGATAAAGGGGATAAAAAAGCCCAACGGTTTACGGTCCAGCAGCATCCAGCTACAGGTGATCAATAATAGCGTCGAGAGAATGGAAATCATCTTACCGGCGGAAAAGGCATCCACTCCCGAAAACATCATGATTTTTATGGCCCAGGAATAGGCCGGTCCGTGAAAGGGGTGGGCGGTTAACCATGAGGACTCTGCACGGGCCATGTAACCGATGGCATCGGCTTCATAGCTGATCAGGGGAATCTGGTGACGAAAATATAAAACAGAGGCGAACAACAGAAAAAGCGCCGCTGCGATGAAGAACCAACCGTTTTTTAACATTGATTTGTCGATATGCATTGATTTTATATCCATAGCGTTTACCTGATATGTTACTTACAAGTATACGAAATATAAGTATATTTTGCGCAAAATTTATCTTTTGCGCTTATATATTAACTTGAGATGGGTTCTCTAATCAAACTACAATCTCTACATCATTGGGAGGGCTTGATGAAAAAGCATAACTTGATTTTTATCTGTTTTCTGGTGGGTATGGCTACTGTGCTGTTTGCAGCGGATCCTCCCCTGGAAATGCGACTGCTACTGGCACGCGGCGACAAACTTATCGGCAGCAAAGGCACTACCCACGGCGTTACCCAGGGGACCAAATACAATATTATTCGTCAGGGTCCTTACGGAGAGGAAAGAATCGGCATGGCTCAGGTCATTTTGTCCAAATCGACAAAATGCGGTCTTCGGGCTATAGAGTTGCAGCCGGGCGCTCAAATTAAAAAAGGTGACCTGTTGCGAGTCGTCATGTCGGAGGAAGAGAGCATTCTCGCCGAGATGGAAGCGCTCTTGCAGGAGGACTCTCCATCCTCATCCTCAACCTCAACCGAATCCGAGTCTGTTGTTGAAGAAGTACCGAACCAGGGGACCTCTGATTACGGACCTCCGCCGCAAAAATATTCCTATTCACAATCTCCCTCACAACAGGAACCGGTTCAGGAACCGGAAACGACCAAACCGAGACGGTCGCGGCCGAGCACCCGTATTCCCTACGCGAATAAACCGCCGATGATGGTGGGATTTCACGGCGGTATTTCCATGCCTCTTGGGCCGGAGATGTTCAAGGAATTTTGGTCGATGGGATTTGCTGCAAATGCGGATTTTTCCTATCCCATTACGCGGTTATTTTCCGCCATGGCTGGTGTCGGTCTTTCCAGTCTGGCTTTTGATGAAGACGGGGTACAGGAATATTATAATTCGATGGTCGGAAATTGGGGAGGTCTGGTACCGGGAGGGACAACGGCGAATATCCAGATCGATGGTCCCAATTTTCAAATCATAGAGCTCCTTCTCGGCGTTCGTTTCGGACAACCCTATATGGGCGAGCGATTTCGCTTTTATCTCTGTGCCGGACCGGGATATTATATCATGGATGCCACATTCGACAATACCGGCTCTCTGGCCGGACTGGGAAGCTATGATTTTTCAGACAGCAAAATAGGTGTCTGGGGGGGTGCCGACGTTTTTATGGGATTAACAGATAAACTGGCGCTTTCTCTGGCGCCGAGATATCATATGATCATGACGGAAGGAGATGCTTTGAGTTATTTGCAGGCCACCCTGGGCATTTCCTATGCTCTCCGGTAAAAAGAGTGTAAGGTGTGCCAAAAGCGTTACAAAAAAAGTATTATATAATATCAAAATTTGTCTGTCAATACCGCTACCAGGTAAAAATTCAAAACCGCCGGGTCCGCGAAGAAACGCCGGGAAAAATGAAACAGTTGATTCGTTATAAACACAACGGTAAATGTAATAACCAACGTTACATAATTGATCAGGCGCAAACAATAGCTATGATTGTTTTCTCCTGAGCAGAGATTACGGTTTGGTTGAATTCTCAGCGAACCCGGCGAAATCAGCGGTTTTGAATGGCTGGACATGAACATTGTTGTCGTTTTTGATATTGTCCATACCTTTTTCTTTGGTTTCTTTATTAATTTTCTTACCTTGCTTTATTGTCTTTCAGTGACAAATAAACCTCTATTTTTGACTTTTTCGAAGGAGTATTGACGATGAAATCCGGTTTTCGAAACGAGAAAGAGTTGGATCAATTTCTCGCTACACCGAATGAACAGGTGATTCAAACTCTGGCCGATCTCAAAGGTGACTTGATGATACTTGGAGTCGGCGGAAAGATGGGACCCTCGCTGGCAAAAATGGCAAAAAATGCGTTTGCTGCCGCCGGAGAGGAAAAGCGCGTTTTGGGAGCATCTGTATTCCCTTCCAGCGACATGAAAAACGATCTCCAGGAACACGGTATCAAAATCTTTGAGGGCGATCTTCTCGATAAAGATTTTGTTTATCAACTGCCGGATGTCGAAAATGTTATCTATATGGCGGGAATGAAATTCGGATCTGTTGAAAATTTGGCCATGACGTGGGCTGTCAACTCTTATCTGCCCACCTTGATTTCCGAAAAATATCGAAAATCCCGTATCGTTGCTTTTTCCACCGGTTGTGTTTATCCCCTGGTTTCAGTCAAAAGCGGCGGAAGCAGGGAAGTCGATCCGGTCGGACCGATTGGTGAATATGCACAATCCTGTCTCGGCCGCGAACGCATGTTCGAGTATTTTAGCAAGCGCAACCAGACCCCGATGACGATAATTCGTCTCAATTATTCGGTTGAGATGCGCTACGGCGTATTGGTTGATGTCGCTCTCAAGGTTCTCAGAGAGCAACCCGTTGATGTGACCATGGGCTTTGCCAATGTCATCTGGCAGGGTGATGCCAATGCCATGGTATTGCAATCGCTGAAACGGTGTCAATCACCTCCAAAAATATTAAATGTCACCGGCCCGGAGACGATTTCCCTAAAGCGGATTGCCGGGCAGTTTGCAGAATTGCTCAACGTTGACCTGCAAACCGTGGGCGAAGAAGAGGAGACGGCATTGCTCAATGATGCTTCGCAGGCCTTTTCACTCTTTGGATATCCTTCTGTTTCTCTCAATGAAATGATCCACTGGATTGCCGATTGGCTGAAGAACAAGCAAACACTATACGACAAACCCACCCATTATGAAACCCGGAATGGTCAATTTTAACGTGGAGTTGGACACATGAAACGAACTGATTTGCCTGCAGAACTGTTACAGCGACTGCAAAGCGGGACGGTCATCCCCGCCCATCCTTTGGCCCTGGATCATAAAAGAAAGCTGGACGAAGCGCGGCAGCGCGCCCTGACCCGCTATTATCTCCATGCCGGTGCCGGCGGGCTGGCTGTGGCGGTTCATACGACACAGTTTGAAATCCGGCAGCCCGGTATCGATCTTTTCAAACCGGTTCTCGAGCTGGCCGCTGAAGAAATCGATGCCTTTGTCGATAGAACCTCTGTTCCCATTATTAAAATCGCAGGCGCTGTCGGCAAAACGGAACAGGCCGTGCGGGAAGCTGCTATCGCTGCTGATCTCGGCTATCATGCGGTGTTGTTGAGTATGAGCGCTTTTAAGCATGCTGAGGTCTTTGAAATGATAGAGCATTGTCAACGCGTCGCTGATGTTCTGCCGCTGGTCGGCTTTTATTTGCAGGGTGCTGTGGGTGGAAGACGACTCGATGTAGAGTTTTGGCGACGTTTCGCCCTGATCGAAAACACCATCGCGATTAAAATTGCCCCCTTTAACCGCTATCAGACCCTTGATGTGATCCGTGGCGTTGCCGAATCCGGCCGTGCGGATGAAGTTGCTTTATATACGGGCAATGATGATAATATCGTTCATGATCTGGTGACCGATTATCCGCTCAAAATAAATGGTGAAACAAA
Organism: Candidatus Zhuqueibacterota bacterium; assembly: GCA_014728085.1. Classification (GTDB taxonomy): domain Bacteria; phylum Zhuqueibacterota; class Zhuqueibacteria; order Residuimicrobiales; family Oceaniaggregativiventaceae; genus Oceaniaggregativivens_A. The sequence goes on along the minus strand of WJMF01000130.1, from coordinate 15,930 downwards.
AACGCTGCAGATCGTCGGCGGATTGCTTGGTCATTGGGCGGTCTGGACGCGTAAAGCAGTCGAACTGCTGGAAGACGTTCACGATGCCAGGCAAAAATCGGTCGTCCCGGATGCTTTGCTCAGCCGGGGTATTGAAATCACCGATTCCAATGCCGCTTTTTTTGATGTGGCACATGACTTTGCCGGGTGTATTGTCGGTGTACATGAGGTTTTAAGGCGGCAGGGACTTTTAAAAGGTACCTGGACACTAAACGAAGATGAAGGTTTAACTCCGCAACAAGCAGCTGAAATTGATCGCGTTTATGCTCAATATCCGCACTTGAGCGATGATGACTTTGTCAACCAAAACCTCGATGCCTGGCTGACACCATAATCCTTATTCGTCTGTCCATTTGAATATCATATCAAAGCCGGTCTCTTTTTCACTACCATGCGTGGCCTGGAGAAATAACCACGGCATTATCTCATATTCCAGTATTATGATCTCTGGATTGATTTCGTTGGATTGATCCATACTCAGACCGCGTTCGTAACTTACAAAGAGATCGTGAGTGAGATACTTGCCTATTGTAATGCTGGATTGTCCCAAATTGCCGCTGCTCCTGAACTCTATCACATCCAGATTAAGGGATTCGCCAAGCGAGGAAGTCAAGCGGCTGACCAGTTGCCCGGCAAGCAATTTTCCAACAGACTGACCGCTTAGCAGCTGATTTTTTTCCCCTAACTGACTTTTTTCCCCATGCGTGAGCTGTTCGTACGAACGGCCAAAAAGCAGGTACGAGACCGCTTCCCGTTCCTGAATGGCAATGTTGTTTAGCTCAAAGCGGATATCCGGATTGGATGTGTTGCCGCCAAGATATAAAACAAGCCTCTGTCGTCTTTTTTTCGAGTCTCTAAAGCGGTATACCGCCTCTACATCCAATATAACCTCATCTCCCTGAAACATCAAATTGCCTTTGTTGAGCTTGAATCTCCGTCCAAAAAAATCATATGTACCGCGGAGGGTATTCAGTGTCCCGAAGATTTTTAAATCATTTTCTCGAAACTCGAGAATGAGCTCTCCTGAAATTTCAACGTTAAAATCGTCTCCCTTTAACCAGGTATTACGGGGAATCGAGATGGTGACCTTGCCATCGATTTTTTCAAATATTTCAGGTTCTGAATAACCAGCTTTTCTGCCCTGCCGCAATGCCAGAGAATCCCGAACCAAAATGGGTTGATACTGTGGACCGGATTGACCTTGCAGAAAAGCAGGCACGAAGATTTGCGCCCGCTGAATCGTCGTTTCCGTCTGAATCTGTGGTCGGCTCAGACTACCGCTCAATGATCCTTGCCCGTCCAGAACCAGTTCGATGTCCTGATTATGAATCGGAATGAAATTGTTGGCTTTGAACACAAAGTCAACGGTGGAGCGATTCATAAAATTTTGCCAGGTGGAGGGCAACGCAATGGTTCCCTCAGAAGTAAACCAGCCGTTTTCGCTCTCTACTCTTACCGTTTCGAGCTCGATCGTGTGATTCGAAATCCGGGAGTCGAGATTAATGTTTGGGTAATAAACTTCTGTGTCCGGAACCCGCATTTTTCCATCCTTTATCGCCAGCCGGCCGCCGGGATCCAGTGAAAATAGCGGATTTCGCAGCCTGATGCGGGTTGACAATGTACCATTCTCTATGCTGATTTTATCAACGAGCTTGTCAATGGTTGTGAGATCGTATGTCTGTGTCGACACCTCCATATAAGCGCTGGTATCGGAAATAAATTGTCGTTTCTTTGCGTCAAAGAGCAGTTTTGTTCGGACAGACAGCGTATCCGTTTTGATCAATTCTGATTGCACATCCACAGCGTCATTCCGGTAATCGAGCCGGGCGTTATAATTCCCGAGTAATACGCTGTTCAATACGAGGCTATCGAGCGAGAGCTGTCCCTGAATATCAGGTCGGTTGAGAACGCCCGTACCGGAAAAGGTTGTGTTCAGATAACCATCGAATGTAACCGGCAGGTCCAAAAAGTGGTTGAGGTAGAACAATGGCAACCGCTCTCCGGAGAGGGAGATATCGTATAAAGAATCCGTCACGTGCAAAAAAGCGGCAAGAGAGCTGTTTTTTGAATAGAGCTCAAAATGATCCAGGTGGATGGTTTGATCGACGATCAATAAACTTGCGGGCAGCTCTTCAATATGCCATTCCGTATCCCCGATTTCGAGATCAAAACGCGGGATGATGATCGACAGTGAATCCCGCAGGTGCGATCTGAATGAAATCGAACTGTTGATTTTTTCCGATTGCAGATCAACAGTCGCTACAACGGAATCGGCCTGCCATTTTGCATCGACACTGACACCTCTGGTTAGCACATTGGCATAGCGCAATTGTTCCAGCCGGATATCGGCGCTGCTGCTCCATACAGAGTCTTTACGGCGAGTCAGGCTGCTGCCGGAGAGGGAATCGCACGCGATGTTGCCGAATTTGATTTGCTGCAAATTAAGATCGGCCTGATGTCTCAATTCAGCGTTTTTTGTGTCGAGGTTGAGCTCACCATCTATTTTGCCGGTTGCGGCCAGTGTATCGCCCAATAATTGTGATGACAGATTTTCAACTTGATCAGGGGTTAGGGTGTAGCTGAACCAGAGTGAATCGGAATGGTATCTTGCCGTACCCTCGAGCTGACCGTACGGACTCTGGATATTCAGTTCTCCTATATTCAACCTTGTGCTATCATAATCGACGGATGCATGGACAGAATCGATGATAAATGTATCGATTCGCAAATCAAAAGCACTCAACTCTCCTTTGGCCGAGACAGGCTGAAACTTCCTCGTTTTGCCGCTGGTGGCAAGGGTTAAGTTGAGATTCTGAACAGGGATGGTGCTTGGATCCGGTGCGGCGATATTATTTATACTGGCATTCAAGCGGAAGGGACCTGTACCATCCGGCCCTGCCACCTTGCCATCCGCCTGGACTGCCGACAGATTATTTTTCAGCAACAACGATGCGCTGAGCAAAGAATCCTTTTTCGTCAGCGTCAGTTCGCCCTTTTCTATAGGGAAATTGGCAACTTTAGACGGTTGGAACGTTAAGCTCAGAGTTGTCCCGGTTTTTTGACGTTTAAATACCAGATTCGCATCTATTTCCGAATCCAAACGCTCGCTTTCCAACCAGCCGGACAGGTCTATATTACTCAAACTCCCCGTCATATCCAGCTCCTGAAATGAATCGATCTCTCCGTTTACCTGCAGTCTCTGATTCTCATGGATCAGGGTTAAGGTATAACGATTGCTGTTTTCCGTGGCTTTTGCTAAACGGATATCGAACGTTTTGTTCAGTTCTGAATCCGTAAAAAGCGGCAGAAAATCACGCGTGTGAAGCGGGTTTGCCTGTAGCAGGAAACGGGACCGGTTCAGATTCGGCAGGATAAATTTACCGCTGATGTACAGATCGCTAATATCCGACCGCAGCGACAAGGTATCGACCGTCAGCGTTTGATCTGAATAGGAGCCGCGGCTTTTCAGCGATTTGATGTTGATAGCGGGGTCGGCATGGATAAAACTGAAATCCTTCAGGAAAAAGTTAATTTTACCTTCTGCGTAGGAAAATTGTGCCTGCATGTCGAGATTTTCGATTTGGTGTTTCCGTTCGGCCATGGCAATATCGATAGTGCTGTTTTGTATGACCATGGTATCAAAATCGAGTTTCCAGCCGAAACCGGATGATTCCGAGCCGTTTTCGCCGGAGGAAAAAACAGTATTGAAATTCCAGCGGCCGTTTTTACCCTGCAGGATAGATATGTCCGGCGATTTGATGCCGACATATTTGATATTGATCTCGTTGTTTAACAAATGCAAGGGTGAATAGGTTATCGCGACAAGCGGGACATAGAGCAGGGTATCCTTTTGCGCAGCAATGGTCAAACCGGATATCTCTATATCCCGCAGGAGATTACCCCGTATTTTATCAATCTGAATCTCACCGGGGATACTGCCGGAAATCAGCGAAGAGAGTTCCTTTGCCAGTTTGTCCTTGAACCAGGGTGTCTGCATGGTGATAATCAGCAGAATGAATAAGATCAGGATGGATATTGTGATGGTAAAAACTATTTTTTTGATTATTTTCAAAGGGAACAACTCTTCTTGTTTTTAAAATGCCTGCCCAACGCTGAAATGAATTTCCGCTGTTTTTTTGTCGTCAGCGACCGGAAAACCCAGGTCGACGCGAACAGGTCCGATGGGCAATTGGTAGCGCAATCCGAATCCTGTGGCATAACGCAATGCGGCAAACTGAAAACCATTGACTTTTTTCCAGACGTTTCCAATATCCCAAAAAACAACTCCGGACAATTTTTTCCATACCGGAATGCGAAATTCGTTATTGAACTCGAACAAATGGTGTCCGCCAATCGGTTTTCCCTGTGATGTCTCGGGACCGAGTTGTGAGCGCGCCCAGCCGCGGATGGAATGGCTGCCGCCGGCATAGAAGCGTTCCTCGATCGGCGTGTTTTCATCCGTGCGGATGGATTTCATAAAACCCGCTTTGCCGCGGACAGCGTAAACCAGAGATGAATTCATCTGAAAATAGCGCCGGTATTCGCCAATATAGCGGATAAAATGAAAGTCTGATTCAAATCCCAGTCCTGCCAGAGTACTAGTCAGGGCAAAGAAGGAGCCGGATGTCGGCATAAAGGGAGAATCAGCGGTATTTCGCAAAAATCCAATTGTTACACTGGATTTATTATAAAGAGTGATATCGCTTTTGGAAAAAGCCTCTTCCCGGGTGATCTGATTTATGTCCAGATTATCCTGTTCAAGGGTATATTGCAAATAAACATCGGTCCCAATGCCGAATTGTTTTTGCAGCATCAGATTGGCACCGGCCCGGTCGATCGAAAATGACGGTTCCCGTTGCCGCCGGTAAAAAGGATTGATTGAAAATTCGATGTCTCGGATGAATGCCGGATGAATCCATCTGACGTTAAAATGATAGGGCTCCAGGTAAGAGTGTTTTGCCAGAAAATGCATCTGACGCACATCTCCGAAAAACCCGATTCGTTGTAAATCCAGAAAGGCCCTGAATTTGTCTTCCCGCCCGTAACCGAGGCCGATCTTGGTGGTCATTTTGGCCGTTTCTTCAACCATTATCGTAACCGGCAGCTTTTGACCATCCCGTTTTTCAAACTCCAGGTTGACAGAGGCATACTGAAATACATCCAGTTGGTAAATTTTACGCTGAGAGGATTCGATGAGTGATTGTTGGACCGTATCTCCTGTCGAAAAGGTCAATTGTTTTTTAATTCGTTTTGATACAATTCTATTATTGCCTTTAATATTTATCTCTGAAAAAATGCACAGCGGACCGCTATTTATAGTCAGCGTGACATTCACCCGGTTATTATTCAATCGGGTGTTTCCTTCCACCGTGATCAGGGGAAAGCCGTTTTCGAGAAAGTGTTCGGTGACCCTTCGCATGTCCTGTCGCAGGTTCTGATCGCGAAATCGTTCTCCAGTTTGCAGCCGGAGCAAAGGTTTGGTCTCCTCTATGAGCTTTTGTTTATGATCAATCAGCGAGGTGTCGGATAAAACCAGATGGAATTTGACAGTATCCACAAGTACCGGTTTACCCTCGTTGATATTCAACCGGACATGCACACTATTCTGCTCGATCGTCTGTGTCGATGTTATTTTGACATTGAGAAAACCTTCAGTCTGATAAAACCGGATCAGTGTTTGAATGTCTTGTCCCAGGATACTTTTGGTAAAGGGGTCGGGTTGCTGCCAAAAGAGCAGGTCCTGAACAAAAGAAGGGGGGTGTTGAGACAATTTATCTTGCAATTGTTCATCAGTAAACGTTTTGTTTCCGCTAAACTCAATTTCGTCGAGAACCAAAATGTCGCGGGCAAGCAGCATAAGCGGGAAGAATAGAAAAATGACTGCAGTTTTTACCATATTTTTCAGAGTTCGGTTTATCCATACACCTGTTTTTAGGGGTTTCTTAAAATACACTTTTCGTGAATCATTTGCAAGTTGCAAAAATTGCATTGATTTTTTCATGCAAAATTGTCACTTTAAACAAGTATAGAAAAACCGAACACCTTCTGAATTACAGATAATTGAAAGGATAGACAATGGGCAAAAAACTTTTGCTGGATGCTATTAAAGGTAAAGAGACGGAACGGTTACCGTGGGTTCCATTTGTCGGATGTCACGGCGGTGCGCTGATCGATGAAGATGCGGAAAGCTATTTGAAATCCGGTGAATTGATGACCAGGGGGACTCTGAAAGCCATTGAAGAATATGATCCCGATGGTATACCGGTTAATTTTGATCTTTCCATCGAAGCTGAAGCCCTGGGCTGTGAATTGCAATGGGCAAAAGAAAACCCGCCTGCTGTGACCAGTCATATTTTATCTGAAAAAAAACTGCAGGATCTTCCAAAAATAACGGAAAATAGCGGACGCATTCCCGAGGTAATTAAAGTTTTAAAAGCTCTGAAGGAAAAGGATCCGGATGTCGGAATCTATGCCCTGGTCACCGGACCCTTTACCCTGGCTCTGCATTTGCAGGGGACGGATATTTTCATGGATATGTACGATAAACCCGATGAGGTAAAAAACCTGCTGCAGTACTGTAATGATATCTGTATTGCAGTGGCGGATATCTATCTTAAACACGGATGTGATGTGGTGTCTCTCGTGGATCCCATGACCAGCCAGATCGGCCCGGATGCTTTTCGGGAATTCATTACCCCCTCGGCCACCGCATTTTTTGACCATATTCGATCCAAAGAGGCATTATCCTCCTTTTTTGTCTGTGGTGATGCGCAAAAGAATGTTGAGGCCATGTGCGAAACCGGACCGGATAATATATCCGTGGATGAGAATATTTCCCTCGATTATGTCAGGGATATCTGTCAACAATATGACATCTCATTTGGCGGTAACTTAAAGTTAACCGTTGTTCTGCTTATGGGTACAGAGGATGATGTGCGCCGGCATACGATTGAAACAATGGATATGGGCGGCAATAAGGGATTTATACTCGCCCCTGGCTGTGATTTACCCTACAACGTGCCGACGGGGAATTTGAAAATTGTCACTCAAATTGTCCAGGATTCCTATCAGCAGGACGTGGCGCGAGAACTGGCGCAAAAAGTTCAAAATGTCCAAAGCACGATTAATTTAACCGAATATGGCCGCTCTGACAAAGTTATTGTCGACGTGATCACTCTGGATTCGGAATCCTGTGCACCCTGCCAGTATATGGTGGAAGCGGTCAAAAATGCCGCCCCCCATTTCGGCGACCTGGTCGTCTGGCGCGAACATACCATCAAGGAGCGCGAATCGGTTGAATTTATGATGGGACTCATGGTTAAGAATATTCCAACGATTTGCATCGATGGCAAGATAAAATTCGTCAGCACAATACCGCGGCGTGAGGAGCTCATCAAAGCCATCCAGGATCGCATCAATGAAAAATTCGCCCTCAAACTGCGAGAGCAAAAAGGCAAACTCCTGGTGTTGGGAAGCGGCAGTGAAGAATGCGAAAAAACCTGGCAAAATGCACAGCAGGCTCTCAGGGAGCTCGGCAGTACGGTTGAAATAAAACAAATCCAGGACGAAAAACAGATAGAGGAATACGGCGTTGCCTCCACGCCTGCCGTGGTGACCATCAGCGAAGAAGTCAAGTATTCCGGCAGAGTACCTTCAGTTGAGGTAATTAAGGAATGGATCAAAGCACTGGAATAATTCCCACTATCATCCTAACCGGTTTTTTGGGTGCGGGCAAAACAACGCTGCTGAATCGATTGATCGATTATTACAAAAGCAAACGTACCGTGCTTTTGATCAATGAATTCGGGCAGATCGGTGTCGATGGCGCCCTGCTCAAACAAGGCAGCTATGAAAAGGTCGAGCTGAACAAGGGCAGTCTCTTTTGTATATGCGTTCGCACCGATTTTATCGATGAGGTGGAAAGAATCGCCCGCGATATCAAACCGGAATTGTTGCTCATCGAAGCGACCGGTCTGGCAGATACATCCGAAATGGAAAAAATGCTCAATTTGCCCAATTTAAAACCGTATATTAATCTGCGGGCCAGTGTCTGCATCGTTGATTGTACCACTTTTTTGAAAATTTCCAAAAATCTTAAAGCACCGGTTTCTCAGGTCAAAAGCGCGGACCTGGTATTGCTCAATAAACCCGACAGGGTGGACAAGGATACAGCCGGGAGAACGCGGAAAGCGGTTGAAGAAATAGCACCGGATGTGAAAATAGTCGATACCCTCTATGCTGATATTCCCGTCGGTATTATTGACCAAATCCGCCGGCCGCACAAAGAAACCAGCGGTGAGGTCGGAGAAGGCAGGCCCGATCCGGTGATTTCGGTGACGCTGAAAGAAGAGGGTGAATTCAGCCGGGAAAAGTGGGAGCGCTTTACCGATACCTTTAAAAAAAAGGCGATGCGCACCAAAGGCTTTGTGACCATAGAGGGTGATGTCTATTTGATAGATGCCGGTATGGAGGAATGGAAAGAAAGTAAATCGGATAAAGCCGGGACCGGCGAAAATACTCTGGTTATCATTGGGCAGGAGATCGATGAAGACGAGATTCAGCAGCGCTTCCATGCTCTGCTCGAAGCAACTGAATAGCCTGATCCGGTTTATTCGTTAATAGCCTAACTGTATGAGGAATTTAAACAACAGGCTATAGCACTCGAAAACGGTGGCGTTGATGAGTTTCCGGATTCACCTGAAGAGATGGCCGCAGTGATACCTGATCTTGTTGATGCCGGCGCCAATGTTATCGGGGGGAGCTGCGCCACCACCCCGGATCACATTCGCGCTGTTAAAAAAGCCGTACACTCTATAAATCAGGTAAAGTCACGGATTAATCAATTCACCCTGTTTATCTCCTGTTTATTTAGAGAAACGGTGAATAATTAAAACATGGAGGAAAGTGACATGAAAAACGTTATGGTTTCTTTTCTGACCTTTTTTGTGATTACTTTTATTACCGCTTCGATCGTCGGATTCCTTTACAATTTGATCGCTCATGGCAGTTCTGTTGTTGATTGGGAGACGAGTATACGGCTGGCGATCATTTTCGGAGTCGTTTTTGCCTGGTCCAACAACCGTAAAAAGGAATAACACCTGCAGTGATATTCATTCTATGCCGGGATCTATGAGATGAATGCAAATGATTCCGGCAGGAATAAATTTATACCGATTTCGCATGAAGAGATGCTGCAGCACGGCTGGGAGGAGGTTGATATTGTCCTCATCAGCGGTGATGCCTATGTCGATCACCCCTCTTTCGGCACCGCCGTGATCGCCAGGGTATTGCAGAACCGGGGCTTTCGCATTGCTATTATCGCCATGCCGGATTATCGCAATGCCGGTTCGATCGCTGTCTTTGGCCGGCCGCGGCTCTTTTTTGCCGTGACCTCCGGTAATGTCGATTCCATGTTGACCAGATATACTGCCTTTAAACGGCTGCGCAGCGATGATCCCTATGTGCCGGGCGGGAAAGCCGGTTGTAAACCGACCCGGGCCGTTATTACCTATTGTAATCTGATCAAACAAAAATATAAAGAGGTTCCTGTCATTATCGGCGGCATCGAGGCCTCCATGCGTAGATTGGCGCATTATGATTTCTGGAGCAATGCGGTACGCCGTTCTATTTTAGAGGATTCCCGCGCTGACTTGCTCGTTTATGGTATGGGGGAAGCACAGATTGTCGATATTGCAAAACGCATAAAAGCCGGAAAACCGCTGACTGATATTCCGGGTACTGTAGAGCTGACTCAACAGCAACCGCAGCAGGGATCATTGTTGTTGCCGGACGAAGAAGGTGTTTTAGCCGACAAGGAGAAATTGCTGCAACTCTATCGCCTCTTTTTTAAGCATTACCAGAACAAACGCTTATCACAGCCGGCTGGTGGGCGGTACCTTGTGCACAATCCTCCTGCTGCCGTTACACAGGACAAACTCGATCAGGTCTATGACCTGCCCTTTATGCGCAAGCCACATCCGTCATACAAAAAGGCGATACCGGCGTTTGAAATGATCCGCAATTCCATCACCGCACATCGCGGCTGTTTCTCCGGCTGTTCATTTTGCTCCCTTGGGCTTCATCAGGGTAAAAAAATTGTACGACGCTCTCCGGCATCCATCAAACGGGAAGCCGATAACCTTTCCCGCGACCCGGATTTTAAAGGCCATATCACCGATATCGGCGGCCCGTCAGCCAACATGTACGGCGCAGAATGCAAAATCGACTGGCGCTGTAACCGCGAAAGCTGTACCTATCCGTCGCTGTGCAGCAACCTGAAAATCAACAGTCATGCCTGGATCAACCTTCTGGCTCAGGTGGTTCGGCGGCCAAACATTCGCCATGTGACGGTGGGCAGCGGTGTACGCTATGATCTCTTTATGAATGACGACGAAGAGCAGAATCTGGACCGGTTGATCGCACATCACACAAGCGGACAATTAAAAATCGCACCGGAACACACTCAGGCTCATGTGCTCCGCGCCATGCGGAAATCACCGCTCGTTGAACTCAAAGCTTTTGTCAGGCAATTCCGGGATAGTGCAAAGCGTCAGGATAAACAGCATTATCTTTTGCCTTATCTAATGTCCTGCCATCCCGGCAGCCGGCTGAGCGATATGATTGAAATGAGGAACAATCTCAAATGGTTTGGCTTTATTCCGGAACAAGTCCAGGCCTTTATTCCTTTGCCGATGACGCTTTCTTCCATCATTTACTATACCGGCAAAGACCCGCTCACCGGCGAAACATTCTATGTTGAGCGCGATATGAACGAAAGACGAAAACAGCATGATATTCTGCTAAAATCAAAACGGAAAAGAGCAAAATCATGAACTTTGAACAACCTGTCAGCAACCTCATCAAAACCCGAAAATCATGGCGCAGCTACAAGAATACGACTATTGATACTGACCTCTGGAAGCGCATAAAAAATGACGTTACAGGGGAATACAAGGGACCTTTTGAAAACGCTGTCCGCCTCGATATTTTTGGAAAAAAGCATATTGAGGAGAATAAAAATATTGCTTTGGGAACCTATGGATTTGTTAAAAATGCGCGTTATTTTCTGATCGGTACCGTAAAGCCAAATGACAAGGCGCTGGAGGATTATGGCTTTTGTTTTGAAAGGGCGATATTGTACCTGACCGGCATGGGACTGGGGACCTGCTGGCTGGGAGCGACGTTCAAACGCTCTGATTTTGCCCGGGCCATCCATGCAACGGAAGACGAAATTATTCCGGCGGTTTCGCCGTTCGGCCATACCACGGAACAGCGCAGCATACGCGACCGCCTGATTCGAATGGGGGCCAAATCCAAAAAACGCAAACCATGGTCTGAACTCTTTTTTCATCACGCCATGAATACTCGTTTAACGAAAAGCGATGCAGGAACTTATGCCGTGCCGCTGGAAATGGTACGCCTCGCTCCTTCGGCTTCCAATAAACAGCCGTGGCGGATCATCAAAAAGGAAAAAGCGTTTCACTTTTTCCTGCAAAGGCATAAAACAAATCACAGTACAATGGTGGATTTTCCGCGCATCGATATGGGCATTGCAATGTGTCATTTTGAGTTGACGGCCCGGGAACAGGGATTGTCGGGAAAATGGGTGCAAGCGCGAACTGATATTGAGATCGAAAATGCAGAATATAAATTTACCTGGATTCACCAGTCGTAATCGTCCATTGTTATACTCATCACAGGGAGGAACCGTATGAAAAAGTGGATAACGGTTTTAATCATACTATGGGGTGCCGTTTCGTGGGGTAAGGAACTCTATCCGGATAATGCTGTGGTCAAAATGGAGCTTTTCTTTGAGCAACCGGATTTTTGGCAGTTGCTGGAAAACTATAAAGATGAGAAAATATATATCCCGGCCGACCTGGTCGTCGATGGTGAAAAACAAATGGAATCGGTCGGTGTGCGGTACAAGGGCAACTCTTCCTATTTTGCTGCGGATAAGAAAAAACCCCTGAAAATTTCAACCGATGAATTTATCGACGGTCAGGATTTGTGGGGATATGATACCTTTAACTTGAACAATGCGTTTATGGATCCAACCTTTGTACGGGAAAAAATTTGTTACGATATCTTTCGCCACTATATGCCGGCCGGCCGTTGCGCCTTTGTCGAGCTTTATATCAACGGCGATTACTGGGGCGTTTATAACAACGTTGAGGAGGTGAACAAGGATTTTCTCGACGAGTGGTTCTCTTCGGATAAAGGCAACCTCTACAAAGGTGATCCCAGAGGAAATCTCACCTGGTATGGAAGCGACTGGGCACCCTATAAAAGCCAGTATGAAAAAGACACCAACGAGTCCGGGGATGACTGGACCGATCTGGTCAATTTTATCGATGTCCTCAACAATTCCGCGAATTTGTCCCGGGACCTGCCGCCTCTGCTCGATATCGATAAGGCGCTGTGGTATCTGGCTCTGAATAATCTTTTTGTCAATCTGGACAGCTATATCTATTCCGGTCACAACTATTATCTCTATAACGATCCGGGTACGCAGCGTTTTGTCCTCTTTCCCTGGGACCTCAATGAATCATTCGGTGCCTTTCCGCCCAAAGGGCTTTCCCTTGCGCAACTCGAAACCTATTCACCCTTTCATCACCTCGGCAATCCGGACTTTCCGCTGCTTTACAGATTATTGACGCTACCGGTTTATCGAGCTATCTATTTGGCCCATTATCATACGGCACAGAGCCGTCATTTTTCTGTGGATTCTATTATGACTAGAGTGAATTTTTATCATACAATGATCGATTCATTGGTTAAGCGCGATACGCGAAAATTGTATACCTACGATCAGTTTCTCACCAATACCACCAATGCGGTGGTTATCGAAAACAACCGTACAGCGCCGGGAATTCAGACGCTGGTTCAAAACCGCAGTGACTATCTCGTCGACCTCGATGTGTTTCAGGATTATGGCGTTGAGATTCAGCAGCTCGAAAGCGCCGCTGATCTGCCCACAGCCGGGGAGACTGTTACCTATCGGGCTGCCATCAGCAATGCTGCAAACGTTGCCAATGTATATTTTTTCTACCGCATCGATCAGGAGCAATTCAGTCTCACAGAAATGAGGGATGACGGAAACCACGGAGATATAACCGCAGGCGACGGTATCTACGGATGCGAAATTTATATCAAGCCGGGCAGTGCCGGCATGTCGCTGGACTATTATTGTCTGGCTATTCTCGATAACCAGCGCGGTATATTGCTGCCCGAGCTCGCCCAACAGGAGGTTTTTAGCGAAGGAATTAATAGCAATACCATGGGCAAGGTGGTGATCAATGAATTTATGGCCGGCAATGATTCCACCATCACCGATCCGCAGGGCGATTATGAGGACTGGGTCGAGCTTAAAAGCCGTTCCGCACAGCCGGTTTCGTTGCAGGGAATGTATCTCAGCGACGATCCGGCGGATTCGCGCAAATGGATGTTTCCGGATGTGACCATTCCGGCGTACGGATATCTGCTGATCTGGGCTGATGAAGATGTTGAGGATACACCCGGACTGCATACATCGTTCAAACTCTCCAAGGATGGCGAATATATCGGCCTTTACGACGACGACAGCGATGACAACAAGCTGATCGATTCATATACCTTTGGCCAAATCGATGATGATGTATCGATGGGACGCTCACCCGATGGGGAGGGTGAGTTTGTTCTGTTCACCAACCCGACGCCTGGTCACAGTAATACCGATGTTACCAGCGTTACCGATAAACAGAAAAAACCGGATGTTTTCAGGTTGTTTCCCAATTATCCCAATCCGTTCAATGCCGGCACGACCTTTTCATTTCAATTAAAACAATCGGCTCATATAGTGCTTGATGTTTATGATTTACAGGGAAGGCATGTGGACGAGTTGATCGACAAGCGATTTTCTGAAGGCGAACACCGGTTTAGCTGGCGGGGAAGGGATAAAAAGGGTTTGGCGCTGCCCAGCGGCACCTACTTTTATCATTTCCGCGCCGGCCAGTTTCAGCAGAGCGGCAAACTGGTTCTGCTGCGGTAAGGAAGATAATACATTCTCGGGAAAACAAAGGCGTTCAAACCCCGGGTGTTGCACGACAGCCCATCCTGTGTGTTTTAACGCAAATTCTGTTATGGAAAAGTTTCGTGATCGACTAGTGGTAAAAATTCAAATTTCAAAGGCGAAAAACAGTACCCCTTGCAGCCGGAATCTGTTCGCGCAGGGGCGGGAGCCGCCTGCGCTGCGCCGGCGGAGATTGGTTTCGGCGAGCGTGTTTGCCTTTTGTTCTTTGTTACCCGCCTGTTTGAAAGGTCAACAGCTTGATGCATTCCACCGCAGAGAGGGTGTGTGAAAACAGAGTGATTTTTATCAATTGTGTTTTATTTGACAAAGGATAAACCGCAAAGGTCTGGGAACGTGGGAACGTGGGAACGTGAGAACGTGGGAACGTGGGAACGTGGGAACGTGGGAACGTGAGAACGTGGGAACGTGAGAACGTGAGAACGTGAGAACGTAAAACCCCAACTCGTTCCAACGCTCCGAGGGTGTGTGAAAATGCAATAATTTAATCAACTGTGTCCAGGGTAATCTAATATGAACCACGAAAAGCACGAAGAGAAACGTTTTAATACATTGTTTTTATTTTAGTTGTTCGTTTTTCTTCGCGCGCTTCGCTGGCCTGGGGGGGGTGGTTGTTTTTTCCCAGACCCTCTTGATATAAAATTTTTAATTTTCACACACTCTCTTTCTGCGTTGGAACGGGAAAAAATATCGCACGAAGCCACAAAGGCACGGAGAAAAGAGCGCGGTCAAAGAACAGAAGGCTGAGTGTAGCGCTTGCAAGATTTTTTTCTTCCTGACATCTGACCTCTGACCTCTGGCCTCTGGTCTCTGATCTCTGATCTCTGATTGCTGATCTCTGATTGCTGATCTCTGACTTCAGTCCTCTATCTCTTCTTTGTGGCTCTGTGGCTCTGTGCGAGTCATTTATCCGTTGCGTACGCAGCACGGCCTAAAGGCACGTGCCACCCGTATTCCCATATTCAGATATACCCCCGGTTACATCCTGTCTATCACATTCATCACAGCAATCACAGTTCAGACAATAAACGAGATTCCTGCAAAAGATACAGTGCTCAATAAAAGATGCAAATTTTACCAAGCATCACAAGCAAAGCCTCTATTACATTTATCAAGTTTCATCGTATACTTTTTTCCATCATTCTGCGGAGCGAGATCCTTCCGCCTTTCATCGCCACGGATTTTTATACCATTTTCTGACCTCTCGTAGGGGCAGGAACCCAAAAAAGGAAAGCGGAAGAGCTCGCGCAGCCCGCGAAGGATCACCCCCGACACAATCTCCTTCCAGAATCCGGCTATTTTTATTCATTGTTCCAGTCTGCCTGATTCGGTTTTGATTACCGTTGCGGTTGAGATTGGGGGGGGTAGCCGGAGCGGACCTAAATATTCATTATATGCCTTGTGACATTCAAAATTGAATAATTAAAATGCATATTTTTTCTATATACTGTGTTTTAAACTATTTTTAAGGGGTTGAAAGAAAATTACCAGTCCGGGAGATTTATTTCCACGATGGCCTGGTAAGTGGTTCCGTGTTTAAGTCGCAATCCAGTATTAGTCCTGAAGTTCATTCTGACAGGTACCCATTTGAGGCAAATATTTACAATGGGTTACGCTCGGTTTTTGTCTAATGAGGTATTATGGGTGACTGGACGCAGAGCGTCCGGAATGCATTCCAACGCAGAGCATTGGAACGAGCAAAGATTTACCGGAATTATTTTGTAAAAACAGTACCCCTTGCAGCCGGAATCTGTTCGCGCAGGGGCGGGAGCCGCCTGCGCTGCGCCAGTGGAGATTTTTTTCGGCGAGTGTGTTTGCCTTCT
>WJMF01000129.1 GCA_014728085.1 Candidatus Zhuqueibacterota bacterium | reverse complement strand
TTTTAAGCTCTTTTCGGGACTCAATTTTTCATCCTCTATATTCGCATGCGAATTAACTATTCAGTATCATCAGTGTATAATCCTGACCTGTTCATCTTCAATCATCTCCAGGTCGACTAAAGATGAGCCGGTCTTTTTTTTTGTAATCCGAATTATCACGAGTCAATATACGCAACAAGCATGCCATGGTGACAGTATACAAACTAAATAATTGAATATAAATAACTTGAAAACAATTGATCCGGTGTAAATTCCAATGATAAAAGAGCAAAAAAATTCACCTTCAAGACACCTTTCTGTGAATAACAGGTACACATTCTATAACAATTTGTTTAGTTATGGTACATATGAGGCACCAACAAGCGAGGCAATACCACCATGATCCGGCTAAATTGATTCACCGTTGACAAATGAAAAGGATTGAGATAATTCTGACAGAGATCGAAATGAACCGGTATCCGGGCTTGCTCTTCGACTTGCTGTGCAAAGCTGAATTTACCATCTTGAGCAAACTGCTTTAAGCGGTACTGACAGATACCAAAGCCCGGAAATATATCCTCGGCAAAACCGGAATCGCGCAGGGTTTCTGCTTGTATTTAGGCGGAATATCAATTATATTTTTTTAATGACATTGCCGGCTAAAACATCGAACCACAACTTTTATGCGTTTCTGTGGCATTCCGGATTTCCGGCCTTTGCGCAAAACGTTATGGATGTGGATACCATCATACCGGCCATGATTATAGAGTCGGGAGGTGGGGCTATACATGTCGGTGTGATGGCCGCGATTAAAGTGCAGTAAATAAGGATTTTCCCGGCGGTTCTTCGCGGCCTCTGCGGTTTGAAATATTGATGACTCTAAAAGCCGGCTCGATACGACGCACCGTTCAAACCCCGGGTGGTTGAATGCCCCGAGCCAAACAATCGCGCCAGACCATAGAGCCGAATCTGCTGAGCAGACACCGTGCTCCGCACCACACCCGGGGTCCTTCGGACACCCGGGGAGGTGCTGCAGCGGAGGAGGTACTGCAGCACCTATTCATGAAAAAATTTTTGTTATCATTTTAATAGAAAGAAGACCTTGTTATGAGAAAAAGATATACGCTGATCGCTTTTATCATCGGCCTGGTAATGGCACTTCTCTTGTCGGAATCCGATTCAGAACAGAATGCACAGAAGGAAGAAAAGGTAGCAGATGATGTGACTCTGATTTCTGTTTACGACAATTATAAACTCAAAGCGGAACTGAAAACCGACTGGGGATTTGCCTCGATAGTAAGAACAGCAACTGAAACGATTCTGTTCGATACCGGAGGCGATGCCGGCATTCTGCTTTCCAATATGAAAAAATTGAACATCGATCCCGCCGGCATTGATAAAATCATCATCTCTCACATCCACGGCGATCACGCCGGTGGTTTGGACGGATTTCTGCGGCAAAACAGCAGCGTTACGGTCTACATACCCGCCTCTTTCCCCGACACTTACCGGGACATGATCAGCCGCCAGGGCGCGAAATATGTTGATATCTCCGATTCCCGACAGATTTCCAATTTTATCTTCAGCACCGGAGAACTTGACGGGCCGGTGACAGAGCAATCCCTGATCATACGCTCTGTAAAAGGGGTGATCGTGATGACCGGATGCAGCCACCCCGGGATCGTTAAAACGGTTAAAAAAGCCAAAGCACTCTTTCCCAAAGAGACCATACATCTGGTGCTCGGCGGCTTTCATCGCCCGCCAAAGTCGGCGGCAAAGACGCTGAAAAAATTGGGCGTAGAAAAAGCAGCGCCGTCGCACTGTACCGGCGATGATGTGATCAAGGCGTTTAAAGACGATTTTAAAGAGCACTTTATCAGGTATGGAGTGGGGAAAATTCTTAAAATCAAAAACAAGCAGTAAGATCATGCGTGCGTTGTCCGGATAAACACGCCGGATTCTGCTCTAAAAAAACAAAAAATCCCTTGATATCTTAATCCCGCGCAACTATATTGATTCCAAAAAACCGGGAACCCACATACATGCAGGCCTTTAAGGCGTCTATCGAGATCGATGCCGATCGCCCCCAACGCGTCGAGCCCATGACCCTGTTGACCATCGCCATCCGTCTGGGACCGATGGATATCGAAGAAACCTATACCCTGACCAGCACCGAAGGGGACTATTTTCCCGAAAGCTTGCGCAGTTATATCCACGCCATAACGCAAAAATCGTTTACAAACCGCGAAAAAGGATACTGGCTCGGCACTTGGGGAATGCGAGTGCGGCTGGCGATTCAGCTTAAAAAGAATCAAAGGGTAAATTCAATGCTGATCGAAAACCTGAAAAACCGCTTGAACACCCTCTATGGCGATCTCATCGATGCGGAGTTTATTCCATTCTATAAAATAACACATCAGATGGGCATCGATTTTGAGCGAAAATTCAACCATCTCTCCTCTTGAGCAGCTATTTGCCCTTATGGATGGGAGCATGTCTTCTGGTCAAAAGCTTGTACAAGACCGGCACGATAATCAGGGTCAAAAAGGTGGAAACCAACAGGCCGCCGATAATGGTCCAACCCATCGGTGCCCACATGCTGCCTCCGATCAGGGTCAGCGGCAACAGCCCCATGATGGTGGTTGCCGTGGTCAGGATAATGGGAATGAAACGGATCCGGCCCGCCTCCACAATAGCTTGCCGAACGGTCAGGTCCTCTTTGGAAATGAGCTGGTTGATATAGTCCACCAGTATAATAGAGTTATTGACCACAATGCCCACCAGGCTGATGAGGCCGATAAAAGCGGAAAACGAAAAGGTATTGCCGCTGAAAAACAGCCCGAGAACAGAGCCGATAATAGCCAGGGGAATGGCAGAAAAAATAATCAGGGGTTGCCTAAAGGAATGAAACTGCAACACCAGCACGCCAAAAATGGTAATCATGGCAATGAGAATGGCCTTGAACATGCCGCCGAATGATTCCTGCCTGCTTTCGAGCTCGCCACCGACAAAATAATGATAGCCCCGCCGCCACTGATAGTCTTCCATTTTTTCGATAATCCGCCTGGTGGTGCGGTCCACCGAGTAGCCGCTTTCGACATCCGCTGTCAGGGTTACGGCGCGCTCCAGGTTGTAATGGTTAATCTCCAACGGACTGGCGGATAGGTCGATTGAGGCCAGCTGTTTGAGGGGAATCATGGCGCCGGCCAGCGAGGTAATGTAAATATCATCGAACAGATGCAAGCGGTTGGGTTTATCCGTTGCCAGTCGAACGACAATGGGATATTCCTTGCCCTCGGTATCGCGGAACTCGCTAACCTCGAGGCCGGCAATAGCAGCGCGCACAGTGCGGTCGATCTCGGTCAAAGGAACGCCATACATTCGCGCCTTATCGCGGTTGATATCGACCCTGAGATCGCTTTTGCTGGTTCTTAATGGATTGGTGATGTTGATGGTACCGGCTTGTCCCGAAATCATGGCTTCAATATCATAAGCGGTTTGACGCAGTATTTCCAGATTATTGCCCAGTATTTTAATGGCAATGGGTGCCTCGACCGGCGGCCCCTGTTCCAGTTCCTTGATTTTGATCTTTGCCCCGGGAACAGAGCGATATTTTTCTCTGATCGATTGCAGCAAGGCGGTAAAAGAATCGTCCTCGTATTCCTTTAGCTGAACGAATATCTGGGCATGGTTGCTTTTGGTGCGTTCCGGCACAACGTTGTAATAAATACGCGGATTGCCGTGACCGACATTGCTGGCGTAATTTTTCACCAGAGGCTGCCTGTCAAGATAGCTTTCCACCTCTCGCACTACCCTGTCGGTTGCATCGATGCCGGTGCCCTGCGGCAGGTCGATGTTGATAAAAAACATGGGCTTTCCCGCCTTGGGAAAGTAGCTAAAGCCGACAAAATTGAACAACAACAGGCTGCACAGAAAAACAAAAAACACCAGAGCGAGAACCGTTTTGGGCCGATTCAGCGCTTTTTGCAGGGCCGGTTGGTAGCGATTATGAATAAAGCTCTGCAAAAGCGCTTCGACGCGACGCGATTTTGATTTTTGCGGACGCTTTAAAAAACGGCTCGACATAAAGGGGGTAAAGGTAAGAGAAATCAGCAACGAAGCCAACAGGGTAAAGACCACAGTCACCGGCATGCTGCGGATAAAATCGCCGGTCATGTCGCGCATCAGAATAATGGGAATAAATGCCAACACCGTGGTAACCGTGGAAGATACAATCGCCCAGCCGATTTGCACGGTACCGGCAATGGCGGCATCCAGATGCGAATAGCCTTTTTTGAGAAAACGAGAAATGTTTTCCGTCACCACAATGGCATTATCCACCAGCAGACCCAATGCGATCACCAGTCCGGCAATAGACATCTGCTGCATGCCGTAACGGCTCAGATCGACAAAACCAATGGCGATAAAAATGGAAAACGGAATGGCGAGCATGACGATGACTGACGCGCGCCAGTTGACCGCTGTAAAAATAACAATACCGACCAGCACAATACCCTGCAGCAGGTTGATAAAAAAGCCGTTTAATCGTCTGGAAACGCTTTTGGATTGGTCGAACACAATTTCCAGATCAATGGATTTGGGCAGGGAATTTTTAAAATCATACAGTTTGGGCTGCAGCGCCTTCATGATGCTGAAAATATTGGTCTGCGCCTTTTGCTGAACATTGATGAACACGGCCCGGCGTCCGTCTGCCCTGGCCTGGTAGTTAATATCTTCGAGATCGTATTCAACGGTCGCCACATCCGACAAATAGATATTCTTACCGTTTGAAGATTTTATCACGGTATTGCGAATATCGTCAAGAGTCTGGTAGGAACCGCTGGTTTTGATGTTCAGACGCCTCGACCCGATATCGATGTACCCGCCCGGGATGTTTGCATTGGCATCCTGAATCGACTGCAGTATATGATTAAAGGCAATGCGGCGCCTTGCCAGGCCGGCAAAATCGAGCGAAATCCGCACCTGCTGTGTCGGTATGCCCCATAGTTTGACATCCTTGATGCCGCTGGTTTTTTCCAGACGCTCTTTGAGCTCATCGGCGCAGTTTTCCAGTTCCCGGTAAGCGGCTGAATCGGATACCAGAGCCATCTGCAATATGCTCACATCCAGGATGCTCCATTTTAACAGTTCCAGGCTCAAAATATCCCTGGGCAGGTCATTGCGGATGCTGTTAACCTTTTGCACCACATCCGAGTACTTTTCATCCGGGTCACAATGCGGCAAAAATTCTATGGTGGTGATGGCGAGTCCGTCTTCAGCCTGGGACTCTATTTCCTTGATATCATCCAGTTCATTGAGGCTCGACTCTACCGGATCGATGACCAGCTCCTCCAAATCCGCCGGTGTTGCACCGGGAAAAACCACAATGACGCTGGTGCCGACCGGCTCAATCAAAGGGTCTTCGCTGCGAGGCATGGTCATAAAAGAGGATAATCCCGCAATCAACAACATAAAGAGAATAATCGTGGTAAACTGATGGTTCTCTATGGCCAATTTCGGTAATCGCATCCTAGTAATCCCCTGGCTGTGTATCGACAACGTTTACTTTAGAACTATCGGTAAGATAGGCAGATCCTTTTGTCACCACCCGGTCAATGCCCTCTAAACCGCTGTGAATAAACACCCTGTCATTCTGAATGTGTTCAATAACGACCGCACATCGTTTAGCGGTGCTGTCCGGCATGATGGTAAAAACATAGCCCTTTTTTCCGTCCGATTCCACCAGCGACGCAAAAGGTATGGTTTTCAACCGCCTGCGCAAAGCGGGATAGATCATAACCTCGGCAATAAATCCGTTCAACAGCTTTTTGGAGGTGGGCAACAGCTTTAGGTCGATTTCATAGAGCCCGTCGCTCAAACGCGGTGCGGTGGCAATATTGGTCACCCGGGCAGCAAGGGTATCGGCATAGACGTCGAACACAACCGCGGCAGAATCGTTCAGCACCAGCCGCACCACATCGCGATCGATGATCCCGGCTTTTACCAGCCAGGCGTTGTCGCGGACACCAAAAATGATTACCGGATGACCGGGAGCAATCATTTCATGCGCTTCAGCCAGTTTTTTTAGAATAATGCCGTTAGCAGGGGCGATGATTCTGGAATGCCGGTAATTAAATTCAGCGATCTGCAGCTGCGACCGCGCCACTTGTAAGGCGGTCTCTGCATCCTGAAACTGTTCCAGAGTAACGGCGTTGTCTGCATACAGGTTTTTAACCCGCTCAAAGTCCCGCCGGCCTTTTTGCAACGCCGAAGTTGCCTGGCTCAATTGCGCCTCTATCTCGTCAAGCTGCAAAACGGCCAGAGATTCTCCTTTTTTAATCCTGTCGCCTTCATCCGCGTAAATGCGATCGATGATCCCTCCTGTTTTAAACGAAAGCTTGAGCTCGGCGGCTGTCTGCAGCAAACCGCTGCAGCGCACCGGAACAACCAGTGGTTGTTGCTGTATCGCTGCGGTTTTGACGGGAACGGTGAGATCGGTTGTGGTCAGGTCGCTCTGATTCTGACAGGCCAACAAAAACAGCAAAAAACCCAGCAGTTTTTTCATTCTTTCATCCCATATTGGTTGAACTCGATTGCGATCAAATTTAGCGATTCATGTTTTAATAATCAACTCTGCTTTTCAGTTTATATCCGCTTTTCGATCCTCGATTTTGCCAGAGTTCAGAGATTCAATATCTGTACCATTTTGTAAAAAAAACGCCTTTCATCAGCAGCGGGTTAAATGCCCAAATCCATCGGCAGGATTTAGCGATATGACCAGATGAGGCCGTAAATAAAGAGACCTCGGCGTCTTCGGGGAAAATCCCGTCCCGGTTTTGGGAGAATAAAATACAGCAGTCCGCAGCTCCCTCAGGGGCAGCTTTTAAATATTTATAAATCAGTAATATACGTTTCTTTTGGAGTTCAGAAAAAGCTAACAATCCTTTGAAAAGATGAAATGCAAACAAAGATGGAATGACAGTACATGTACACTTTTCGACAGGCCCGAACGCAAGCAGATTATGAGGCGCTTTATAAACTTTGCTATCGCGCCTATTGTGTTGAGCGCAAGTGGTTGCCGGCGAAAAACTATTCGGATCAAACGGAAAAAGACATCTATGATCGCAGCTCAACAATATTTTCCAGCCGCACCGGTTCGATGCGGTTTCCATTCATCATATCCAGCACGCCGCCATCGGTAGCCGGCAAAAACGAATATTGATACGCCGTTGCAGACAGAAGAAGATGCGAGATGAAAATCATCATTACCGGCATCGATAAAACAGAGGATACGATTTTTCAACTTTTCTTCGTGGCTCTGTGCCGCTGTGCGAGATCTTTGACGGACCGCCCGGAAACAACAACGTTGTCATAGCGCATTTTATGTAGTAACAGTTCAAAACCGCAAAAAAGGTCTTGAAAAAGACCCCCCCGATCATTATACTTGTGATAAACGGAACGTTTATGTCTCTTCGCACCCGATTCTCAAGGTGGTTTGCAAAATTCCTCAGCGGTATCGAACGTGCTGGTAACGCACTGCCGCATCCGGCAACTCTTTTTGCGCTCTTTGCACTCTCTACAATTCTGCTCTCCGGCATTGCCCACTGGCTTGGCTGGCAGGCGGTACATCCCACCACCGACGAGGTGGTGAGCCCTGTTAATCTGATGAGTGTTCAGGGGTTGCACGATATTATATTGCATATGGTGGACAATTTTACCGGGTTTGCCCCGCTTGGCATCGTTCTGGTGGCGCTTTTGGGTATCGGTATGGCCGAAAGCAGCGGACTCGTCGGAGCGATAATCCGGCTGCTGGTGATCTCGGCCCCCAGCCATTTGTTGACCTTTATCCTCGTCTTTGCCGGGGTGATGTCCAATGTCGGCAGTGATATCGGTTACGTTTTGCTGATTCCCATTGCCGGGGTCATCTTTATCGCCGTCGGCCGCCACCCCATCGCCGGCATGGCGGCCGCCTTTGCCGGGGTATCCGGCGGATTCAGCGCCAACCTGCTCATCGGTACCATTGACCCGCTGCTGGCCGGTTTGTCCCAGGAAGCCGCGCGTATCGTCGATCCCGCGTACCATGTCAATCCCACCGCCAACTATTACTTTATGGTGGTATCGACCTTTTTTATCACCTTTGCCGGCACCTGGGTGACTGAAAAAATCGTTGAACCGCGCCTGGGCTCTTATAAACACAAAGGCCCGAAAGAAACCATCGACCATCTGACAAAAGCGGAAAAACGCGGTCTGAAATTCTGTCTCATCACAGCGGTGATCTGGCTCGTCGTCATTCTCTGGGGTATTCTGCCCGGGGACGGTTTTTTGCGCGCCATGGATGGCTCTGTTTTGCGTTCACCGCTGATTAGAGGCGTTGTCGCTTTTCTGTTTCTGACCATGGGAAGCCTGGGTATCGTCTATGGTTTTGTTGCCGGCACCTTTAAAAGCGATGCCGATGTGGTTAAGGGGATGGGCAAATCGATGCAATCGATGGGACTTTACCTGGTGCTGGTCTTTTTTGCGGCACAGTTTGTCAGCTATTTCAAATGGAGCAACCTCGGCGAGATCATCGCCATCAAAGGCGCCAACCTGTTGTCGCACTCCGGACTCGGGGTCGTGCCCCTGATGATTCTTTTTATCATTCTTGCCGCCTCCATCAACATGCTGATGGGCAGCGCCTCGGCCAAATGGGCTCTGATCGCGCCCATCTTTGTGCCTATGTTCATGTTTCTGGGCTATTCGCCGGAGCTGACCCAGGTGGTCTACCGCATCGGCGACAGCGTTACCAATATCATCTCGCCGATGATGAGCTTTTTCGCCCTCATCATCGCTTTTATACAAAAATACGACCCCAAAGCCGGAATCGGCACCATCGTCGCCACAATGCTGCCCTATTCGGTCATCTTTTTTATCATTTGGACAATATTATTAATTGTCTGGATTCTATTGGGCTTGCCTCTCGGCCCCGGTGCCGGACTCTATTTCGATATGCCGGCGCAGTAATGCATTTACGGTTTCATGGCGCTGCTTTGGGGAACAAACGGGCAAAAATCAGGTGTTGGAATTAGAGGCAAAGGTAAAAGAACTGGAATGCGAATAATTTGGCTTGATTTTCAGGCCTTGATAACGATATAACCAGGCACATTGGCTCTTTATTATATCTTATACGAAAAGCGTAAATACCGGCTGGGCGAAACGGTCTCATTTGATCGTAACAAAAACGATTGTAAATGGTAAGTAATAGTAAAGGGATTATTTAAAAAACGCAAACAAAATTCCCACCAGCGCCACAACCTGGCCCATCCAGAAGATAAACATCCATTTGATCAGATCAGCGCGGGTATTGGCCAGGTCTGTTTTCACCCCGGCGATCTCTTCCGTGGTGCGTTCGTTCACCTTGCCGATCTCTTCTGTAATACGATTATCCAGCCTTTTTTCGGTTTCGGCAATGGTGACATTCACTTTACCGATCTCTTCTGTAATACGATTATCCAGCCTTTTTTCAGTTTCGGCAATGGTAACGCTTATCGCACCAACCTCTTTACCCAACCGGCGTTCGTATTTCTCTTCAAAAAAAGCCAACATATCTTCTTTTTGATCGGCCTGGGATTCTTTTAACAGGTCGATCAAACTCTCAATCCCGTCGTCACCGAGTTTATCTCTCAACGGTTTTTTCGCAGATACGATGGGCATGGCATTTCCCTTTTTGGATATTTTACATAATTTACCTCTGATTCGCAAGAAAAAGTTTCGGAAAATGAATCTTCAGCACAGTAGCGGAGCGAATATAAGCTTGGATAAAGTGAACGCTGTATCAGGCGAACTTGCTTATGGCGAGGAGTGGTATGACGAATTGGTGAGTTCCTCTGCTCGGATTAGTGCTGTTCAAGGTAAAGTTCGGTTCAATTCATCAAATATTTCAAATATAGGGGCAGGCTATTTTCAGGATCATCCGGTTAATGCGTACCCAAAACCGCCAAGCTCGCCAAGAACGCTGAGAAGTGATATTTTCAATGACTTATTCATCCTCGATATAATTATTAACATATCTTTTCAAGCCGTCTTTTAATCGTAAAACATT
>WJMF01000128.1 GCA_014728085.1 Candidatus Zhuqueibacterota bacterium | reverse complement strand
CGATCAAGTCGCTGTATCCGAGATCAAGTCCACGCCCCTTTCTACTTGAATATCGGATTTTTAAACAAAATTTCAAAGAACAATTTGGACATTACAAATATGTCCAAAAAAGACTTGACTTTTACCAGAGTAACTTGGCGTGAGAATTATCAGCCACTGGTTCTATTTTGGACAAGAGTGAGATTATTTTTTTGTCAGGGACGGCTTTTGCAAGCGTAACCAGGGATATATTCTGATAAACCAATTTCTTAAAAAGTGATTGCAAAACGTATGATACATTAAAAAGACAATGCGAATGGAAAATAAACCTGTTTATCTTGATTATAACGCTACCACGCCGCTTGATCCGGCGGTGATTGCGGCCATGCGACCGGTTTTGGAGGAGACATTCGGCAATCCTTCCAGCACGCACTGGTACGGGGTTCAGGCAAAACTGGCAGTTGAAAGAGCGCGTAAACAGGTGGCGGCTCTGCTGAATTGTGATGTTGATGAAATTATATTCACCAGCGGTGGTTCCGAATCCAACAATCACGCCATTAAAGGTGTTGCCATTGCCAATCGCAATCGAGGCAATCATATCATTACGTCGGCAATAGAACACCCTGCTGTCATCGATGTCTGTCGTTATCTGGAGAAAAATGGATTTCGCCTTTCGGTTATCGGTGTCGATGAATTCGGTGTGGTGGATTTGCAGGCTTTGCAAAACGCGATTACAGAAGAGACGATTCTGATTACCATTATGCACGCCAATAATGAAGTCGGCACTATTCAGCCGATAAGGGAGATCGTTGAACTGGCCAAAGCACATCATATCATTGTCCACACCGATGCGGCGCAAAGTGTGGGGAAAATTGATACGGATGTCAGAGCCCTGGGTGTAGATTTGCTGAGCGTTGCCGGACACAAGCTTTACGCTCCCAAAGGTATCGGTGCCTTGTATATCCGTCACGGCGTCGATCTGGAAAAGTTTGTGCATGGTGCAGATCATGAGCAGAATTTGCGTGCAGGCACAGAGAATGTATTGGAGATAACGGGACTCGGTCAGGCCTGTGAGGTTGCTAAAATGAATCTGGCCGGCTACCAAACCCATATGCAATCGATGCGCGACCGATTGCATGCCGGCCTGAAACAACGTTTGGCAAACCTCAAGGTCAACGGTCATCCGCAAAAACGATTGCCCAACACCCTGAGTCTGAGTTTTGCCAGCATTGAAGCCAATGTTTTGCTGGATGAACTGGATCAGGTAGCGGCTTCGGCCGGAGCTGCCTGTCACTCCGATACTATCGATATTTCACCGACTCTGGCAGCTATGAAGGTGCCGGAGCATTTTGCCATGGGGACCATTCGGTTTTCTACCGGCCGCTTTACGACCGAAAAGGAGATCGATCGTACCGTCAGCATGGTTTCTCAGGCGGTTTCCCGCTTGCGGCCGGAACAAGGCGATGCTGTCGAACAGACAAAAGACCTGAAGACAATCAAACTGACCCATTTTACCCAGGGATTGGGCTGTGCCTGCAAGCTGCGTCCGCAATCGCTTGAGCGCATTTTGGCGGATTTGCCTAAATCCCGGGATGCCAATGCATTGGTCGGAATCGATAACGGCGATGATGCCGCTGTTTATAAACTCTCGGATGAGATGGCGATTATCGAGACCGTTGATTTCTTTACCCCTGTCGTCGATGAACCCTATCATTTTGGCGCAATTGCGGCTGCCAATGCCTTTAGCGATGTCTATGCCATGGGCGGGACCCCGCTGTTTGCCCTGAATATTGTCGGCTTTCCCTCCAACCGGTTGCCCATGCAGGTGCTTAAAGAGATTCTGCGCGGTGCTCAGGACAAGGCCTCGGAGGCCGGGGTCAGCATACTCGGCGGCCATACCGTCGATGATCCCGAACCCAAATTCGGTCTGGCGGTAACCGGTATTGTCCATCCGGATAAGATATTGCGCAATGCGAATGCCAAACCGGGAGACGTATTGATCCTCACCAAACCGCTGGGACTGGGTATTCTCACCACCGCTATCAAGCGCGGCATGATCGATAAAGAGACGCAGGAAAAAGCGATCGCTCTGATGAGCACGCTGAACCGCAAAGCGTCCGAGGTGATGTCCGGATTCAACGTAAATGCCTGTACCGATATCACCGGATTTGGCCTGCTGGGTCACTTGAAGGAGATGGTCAGAGGCAGCCGGGTCGATGCTGTTGTGCAGGCACACCGAGTGCCGGTTATCGATGTAACCAAAGAGTTGATCGCCGCCAATGTCGTGCCGGGCGGGACGCTGAACAACCTGGAGTTTGTTACCGATTGCGTTGAATGGGGTGAAGGGATTTCGAAAACAATGCAAATTCTGCTTTGCGATGCACAGACTTCAGGTGGATTGCTGATCTCCCTGCCGGAACCAGAAGGAAAAGAGTTGCAACGGGCACTGCATAAGGAAGGGCTTGACATTGCTGCAATGATCGGCCGGATCGTTGCTGCCGGATCAGGGCGGATTTCCGTGCTGCCTGATTAGAATTATGACTTTTTTCCGGGGACATAAGGGGTCACGAATTGAACTCCCCTTAACAGGAGGTAAGAGATAGAACCAGGATTTCGGATTTTGCTTTACAAGCCAAGTTGGCCGTCGTACCTGTTTTACAGCGGTTGGTTTTGAGGCATGGCGGGGAGAGCAGGCAATTTAAATGTTAAGCAAAAAATACATAGAGCTATTTTATATTCATTTTCGATCTTTTTCTGCTTTGCGTCTATGCTTTTATGCGCTACCCCTGCATCCGCATAAACACGAACTGAAAGATTAACAGCGTTTCTTTGAAACCGTATTAAAGCGTCCGGTTTTCCGCCTCAAATTATTGCTGGTGACGAGTATAGTCACGCTTTCAAGGTGCTGCCACCATGGCAGCATGCCCCTCATCTTTCTCCTGTTTTATCAGCAGACGGGAACGACCCAACATCGTCTTTATTCCGGTGGATACATGGGATGCGGCGATTTGCAGCATCAAAGACCACTTGAATTTTGTTGTTGATTTGAATTTTCCAAAATTTGTTCTATCTTACAAGAGACAGACATTTATATTTTTTTCATTCACTGTACTTGTCGGCTCTTCAACAATTCAATTTTCTCATTTTTATCAACCGCCATATCCAGAGTTCGGTATGGCTGGATCAATTCGATTCTCTTTTCGTTGTCGATGAGCCGGAACAGGCCCAAGAAGGGAGCAGGGCATGACATACCAGCGCATTGAAGATTATGGTGTTATAGGCGATTTATACACCGTGGCTCTGGTGGGTAAAAACGGATCCATTGATTTTATGAGTTTTCCCTACTTTGAAAGCCATCGAGGATAATCTCATTCATGATTCGCTCGTGTATCGCTACCGTACGTCTGACGGGGCGCTTGATGGGTTGGTAGGAGAAGAAGGAACCTTTAACATGTGCTCATTCTGGTATGTCGAATGTCTGTCACGGGCTGGTGATTTGAAAAAGGCACGGTTTTATTTTGAAAAAATGCTGGGTTATGCCAATCACCTCGGTCTCTATGCCGAAGAGCTGGGGACGCAGGCTGAACACCTGGGTAACTTTCCGCAAGCCTTTACCCACCTTGCCCTGATCAGCGCTGCTTATGATATCGACCGGCGTCTGTCGGCAAGAACCACATAAAAAAGGAACGATGATAATATTTCTGATTGTTATCTTATTGAAAAGCCTGTCGACACAAACCCTTTTGGGGTTTTCGCTTTTTGCAATCATCAATTTTGTTGTTTTGGTGCTGGTATAGTATATGATGTACAGCTCTGGATTGGATTCTGGTATTCAAAGATTTGCAGGCGGATAGATTCGCTGACAGGCAGAAAACTGAAAATTTTAAGGAAAAAACGATGAAACGCATACATTTGTGGATATTTTTTGCATTGCTGTTGTTTTTTGCATTGCTTGCCTTTTTAACCTTCGCACTGGGGCTGCAGCATCAATTGATTCCTGAAGGTGAAGCGCTATCGCAATTATCGTCCATGCCGGACTGGCTGCTGGGCATGACCAATGCCGCTCTTGTTTTTATTCTTTACGGCGTTTTTGGTCTTGTCGGTCTTGTCCTTTGCCGTCGTTTGGATTTACCGGGTATATTCCGCAAGCAGGCCGGCTGGAATCGCTGGGTATGGGTACCCATGTTGCTCGGCGTTGTAACCGGTATTGTTATTTCTGTTCTCGACAGACTCTTTGCCCTTGCGGAAGGGTGGAGCGGATTCGAACACCCGCCATTTCCCTTTTCGTTGATCGCTTCTGCTTCTGCGGCAATCGGGGAAGAGATTTTGTTCAGAGGCTTTGTGCTCGTACTCTGGGCTTTGCTCTTGAATCTGATCCTGAAAAAATGGAATGCCCGCACGACAGCACTTTGGATCGCCAATGTTTTAGCTGCGTTAATTTTTGCCGCCAGCCATATTCCGGCGGTAATGATGCTTATCGGGGTTAATACGCCGGCAGCCATTCCTCCTGTGGTATTTTTTGAGCTCTTTTTGCTTAATGGTTTGGTCGGCATTGTCGCCGGTGAGCGGTTTATTCGCGATGGCCTGGTGGCTGCTGTGGGGGTGCATTTCTGGGTCGATATTGTATGGCACGTCGTATGGCCCTTGCTGGCGGGCTAATCAGCTCGTCTCTTTATTATAGCGCCTGCTCTGTTTCTCATATCTCTTTTTCAGGAGCTCTCTGCTAACCGCTCCACCATGAGCCGGCAGGAAAATTTTGCATCCGGTCTGCAGGAGTAATTTCCAGCTTTTAATCAGCAGTGCAGGATCATCGGCATAGACAGGAAATACAGCCCCCGGTATTCTACCAAACAATGTGTCGCCGACCAGGGCGATTTCGTCATTGAGGATAAGGCTCATGGAACCCTTTGAATGACCCGGCGTGTGGATGAGATAACCGTTAAAGCCCAGTGCCTGCAGATCAAATCGTTCATCTACTTTAATATCCACTTCGGCCGGCTTGTAGCGAAAATGCGGTTGCAACGCTTTTGCGAACAGTCTGATCACAAGTCTGGTGAGCAGGCGGGTACCTTGTGGAAGGGGAGAGTCGCCTTTTTGCACATAGTCTGCCTCGCTCCGGTGAACCGCAATATTGCTGTTATATTTTGTTTTGATGGCTGCGGCATTTTCTGCGTGATCGAAATGGGTATGTGTCAGCACCAGCGTGTCGAGCGTTCCGCCTTTACGAGTCAGGGAATCGAGAATTTTGCTCAATTGTTCCCATCTGTTTGTTCTTGCCGTATCGACCAGGAGATAATGTTCATGGTTTTGTACCAGAAAACAATTGCTCCTGCCGCCTAGAATCCGGAGAACAACCTGATCATCGCCGCAAAACCATCTCTTCATATAAAAATTCCGTATTTTGTTTTCAATGATTGATGCCGGATATTTCCAGGCACTTTTAATCATCTTTCTCATGCGGATTGGTCTGATTCAGGTATTCTTCGATATTGGTATAGCCGTCGTAATCGGGATCAGCGTTGTGGTTTGCTGTTTTGACATCGAAATTGTGTCTGATCTCCCATTCGTCCGGCATGCCGTCGTTATCGCTGTCCGGTGGCGGTGGCGTGCTGTGCAGTAGCGGCCAGCCGCCTACTTGTTGCTGTGAATCGATGATCCCGCCTTTCCCCGCGATAACCCATTCTACCACGCGCTGGTCCACCTCATCGCGGGCCGGAAGTGTCGCACCGGCGTTTTTCAGTATCTTTTCCCTTGCTTCCTGTGGAGATGTTGTCGTCACAGTGGCCACCGGATATGGCTCATTTTGGGGCTCACCATTGTGTATTTCACCCACGTTGTTTTCCGCATAATAGTGACAGTTCTCAGTCGCTTTGAACGGTGTATCCGGGTGATAATTGCCGATGAAATTCATGCGCACCGGTTCGGTTTCCACCGTATAACCGCGTCCGCCTTTGTACATCAGATTGTTGCGGATATCGATCAAGGGCATGCCTTCGCCCTTAACCCCGGGACGTGGCGACCGGGATCTGTGAAACGCGATTAGATTGTGGTGATAGCTGATCTTGCCGTTGCTGCACAGCAGGGAGCCATAGCCGTGCGGGCCTTTTTCATGGGTGCTGTTATTCAGGCTTTCACTGATGATACACCATTGTATGGTTATATCGGTGATGTCCGGACCGGAGACCGACATCACTTCATCACTGGCCCAGCTGGCCGAACAGTGATCGAGAATGACCTGACTTGCGTTGCCCCATCCGATGGAGAGGGCGTCTGTGGACCAGGGCTGCCCCTGTTCTGCGAGTTTTTTACCGATCACATCACCGGGCCTGCAACGCAAATGACGGACGATGACCTGATAGCTTTTAATCGCAATACCGTAATTCTTGATGCAAATACCGGCTCCGGGAGCACTTTGACCGGCAATGGTGAGAAAGGGTTCTGTGATCAAAATCGGAGCCTCGAGTTCTATGGTACCCGAAACGCGAAAAAGGATGGTACGGCGTCCTTTTGCTTCACAGGCGGCACGAAAACTGCCGGCAACAGGGGCTTGCGTTTCGGGGTGATAATCTTTGAGCGTATCGACGAAAATAAGCTTTCCGCCACGTCCGCCCTGAACCATGGCGCCAAATCCTTCAGCGCCGGGGAATGCCGGTGTGTGGATGTCGGCTGAAAAAATAATCAGAGGCAAAACAAAGAGCAGCAGCATGACTTTTGAAAATGTGTTCATACGTTCTTCTTTCTTTTTAGGTGGTTGTTTTCAATCGCGGTTCACTTTTGCGAATCTATCCGGACGGTTGTCCCTGCTATTTTTGCCTTTATTGTAATAGAGTATTTTTCCGGAACGGCTGAGTGCCGGACAAACCAGGTAATTTTTTCCGATGCAGATATTTGCGGCTGGCCAAGACGGCCGGGCCATAAGATTGTTTGCTCTCCCGGTGCAGCGCTTGTATACCGTAAATGTTTTTTCCCGATCAGCTCTGCTTCATCGAGCCATGACGTTGAAGCTGAAATGGTGATACCTGTTTCCAAGTTCGGCAGTATAAAAGCCTCCCGGGTGGCGTCCGGCATCGGGAATTCAAAATCGAGCTGCAGGGTATCGCTGTTACAGCGGTACGCATGATTGAGTACGGCGAGCATTCGGCTCCTGTCGAGTTCGATACGATGTATATAGGCCGCGGCACTGCCGCTAAACGCGATAATTTGTCCGGCTGTTTTTTCGCGATTGACCATGGTATAAATCTCGGGAGAGGCGCCGACCCGCCCGATGACGTTTGGCCGCAGATGCGCGATATAGGGCAAGACCCGTTTTGCCTTGTTTATCTGCTTGCCGATCTCTTGCCGATCCTTTTTGTCCACCTGCTGCAAATCTCCCCAGAGCCCGTGACCGCTGATGAAAATGGTATTGACGTTGTATCTGGACGCGTTGTAGTCATTATGCGGATAACAGGCATAGGTAAAGAGTTCCAGCGGAATCAGGCCGGCAAAGCGGTTGGCAATAGTGCGCATTGATTTTGTTCTATAGGTGCTATAATCATCGTACCAGCTGGCACCGTTGTTCATCCAGAAATATTTTCCCTGGCTAAGAACCGCCAGGCCGGTCATGACCCGCCTGGCTTCGGTGAGATCGATTTCGATGATCAGATTGGGTTCGTAATCGGTCAAGTGTTTCATGGCCCGGGTTACATAGAGTGGCAGGAGATACTCATAGCGGGCGCGTATTTCAGCCTTGCTATAGCGATCGCTGCCGTGGTGTAAATTGGGTAAGGTGCTGAAAAAAGTGTTGATGGCGTCCCATTTGAAAAAGCGGACGCCTTGGTCAATCAGGCGTTTGCAGTCGGTGACAAAGAGGTCGAAAAAATCGCTGACAAAATCAAATGCCGGATGTTCCCATTGTGCCGGAACAGGCCGGCCTTCAGAATCTTTGATGACCCATTCCCTGTAACGTTGGTAGCGCTCGGTGGAGCTGTCGATTCCCATCGGTGAGAACCAGACGCCCAGCATCATACCGTGCTTGTCCAGCTCGGCTTTTATCGGTGCCAATCCCTGCGGCAATCGTTGCGGATGCGGCTCCCAGATGCCCTGGGCGGTTTCCCATCCATCATCGAGAACGAAAATATCGACATTGAGGTCAGCCGCACGCCGGATTTCCGCAAAAATGTTTTCATAGGTCAAAATGCCGCGCAGCGGTTCGCCGCGGCGGTGACGGCTTCGCTGCATGCCCCAGGTGTTATAGTAAAAATGAGGTCGGCGGGAAGCCGGTTTTTCGCAGATACAGCTGTAGAGATAATCGTGTATCATTGCTTTGCTGCTATCAATGTCATTACCTGCATGTATACCCGAGCCTGTCCATACCGATGAATAGGAATGATTGGCGTCAATGACCTCACCATCGAGATAGCCACCCCGTAAAATATCGACCGAGAGCGCCAGGGCGTTTTGCTGCAGACGTTGGGTAATGCCGAGAAAATGAAAATCGCCATCCTCAAGTAAAAAATCGAAATTTCCTTTGACCCCCTGCAAATTGTCCCGTAACAGCCCGGAATCGCTGCTCTTGTTGGATTTGAGCAAACCGTTTGTGTTATCCTGGGATGCATGTTCATATGTGGTTATCCAGCTATATGTATTGGTGGAGATGATCTGGATTGGACCTTTGCTGATCTGTGTTTCTCCTGTTTTTAAAACATTGTTTGTTAAACGGGGATGAAACATGTGATTGCGACCGAGGTCATGGTCGTCAGCTGGATTGTCGCCAAAGCGATCGCCGGGTGCGGCATGTTCATCGATATCGATTAGCTCGGCAGCCCAGGAGGCGATGCGGATTTCCGTGCTTTTTACCGGAGGCTGCACCGGCAAGTTGAGCATGGGAAACTTGAAGCAGAGAATGCCGTTGCATTTGTTGAGATAAAGCCGAGTTGTTCCTACAGCGCGCAGTTCCAGTTTTTCCCGAATAAAGGTGGTATTGCTAAAGATCTGCTGGCAGAGGACGAGTTCCAGTCCTTTAACGGCGGGTTCTTCAGTAGTAAAAATCAACTCGAGTTCGAGACCCTGGTTTTGCAGGTGCCGGATATGATGGTCTTTATATTTCCATGCCGGGTCGCTGCCCTGCAGCAAAGTGTTATTGAGGCAAAATGTAAAGAGCGGCTGGTCGTTCTTCGTGTCCAATATGTTTTGCTGCATCGCATTTAATCTCAGCGATAACCGAATGGGGGCCGACGTAGTCTCGGAAAAGTAGATTTCTTTTGTTAAACGTTTATTTTGTAAACAGATTTTATTTTTTTGTTTGGATATTTGCGGTTGCGCTGTGGCAATTACGATCAGCCCGTAAAGTATCAACAAAATCATTCGCCGATTTGTTTTTTCGATGCTATTCATAAATCGCATTTTCTTTTACAAGGTTATCTCCTGCAGGAAAAGATAGTTAATTGCTCACCAAAAAGCAAGAACCCAAGGTTCTGATGGCTTGTAGAATAGAGGATTGTTTGTATTTTGCCAATCTCAGGATGCGTCGTCCGTATGACATTAGATCAAATTTCCTCCCTGATCCTTTCCCAAAAATATCTCAAAAGCAAAAAAATTATTTAGAACCAACATTTTTCTTGCTTTTTATTACTATTTTAGTATATTTACTATATAATTAGTAAGCATATGAATGTTTTAGTAAGGGAGGCACTATGAAACGCGAAAGTGTTTTTGCAGTTCTTGTTGTGATTATCGTGGCATTTATTTTTACCTTTGTATCCGTTGATTTGTCCGATTCAATAGCGGAAGACAAGATCGATTATGATCAGGCACCCTCACCGGTTGGCGGATTCGCGGCTGTTGCTGAAAATCTGGTCTATCCCGCTAAAGCCAGAAAGGCCGGTATCGAGGGACGGGTGTTGCTTTCTGTTTTCATCGATACCAATGGTGTTGCGGGCAATATAAGCGTCATTAAAAGCATCTGTGAGGAACAACGTTTGAACGAGGAGGGGAACAAAGAGACGGTAACCATCTGTAAAGATGATATGGGATGCGATCAGGCTGCCGAAGATGCAATCCGTAAAACCGAATGGGAGCCGGCACAAAAGAATGGCAAGGCAGTTGCAGTGGAGGTGGTTATCCCGATTCATTATAGACTTGAGTAACTTGATCAGACGGACCCCGAGGACTGGAAAATAGAGCTTTAGTGCTTGACAGCCACAACAATTTTGGTTATATTACTAATTATATAGTAGATATGTCTAGAATTCAGGACAAGTTATGCGAAAAGCTGAAGACAAGCTGACTCTTGTAGAGTGGGAAATAATGCAAGTGATATGGAGTCAGGATAATGCCGTTTCTGTTCGCGATGTACTGCAGCAGGCCTATCCCAATGGCGAAAAAGCCTATACCACGGTACAAACCATGATGAACATCCTGGTCAGAAAAGGTATTCTGCAAAGCCGCAAAATCGGATTGGTCAATTTTTATTCGCCACTAAAAAGCAGGGAGGAGATTCTTGAGCGGGAAATGAAACACCTGGCTGAACGGGCCTTTTCCGGATCACTTCCCGCTTTGGCCAACTATTTGGTTGACGCACAGGATCTCGATCTGGCTGATATTGAAAAAATCAAAAGTCTGTTGGAGGAAAAAGAAGCCAAACTCCGGAGCGAGTCATCATGATCGAATCGATTAACAACATTGCCTCGGCCTGGTGGTCGATGTTTGTTGTTATGCTGGTGCAGAATACTCTGTTTCTTGCCCTGGTTTTGATGGCTTTACATCTGACGCGTCATGGTAAACCAGCTGTGAGATTTTCCATCGCCTTAATTGGGTTGTTGAAACTGATCGTTCCGCCTTTTCTGAACTTCGATGTAGGTTCGAATTCTCTCGGCCGGACAACTGCTCTGATCCTGGATCAGCCGGCTGTTTTCGCCGCACATGGTATTGCTCTATCGGTCGATTTGTCGTTTTACCTCTTGCTGATGTGGGCAGGGGGGGTCTTTTGGTATCTGGGCCGCTTTGTATTGTCGACCTGGCGATTACACCACCTGCTTGCCTCTTCGCGCCTACTCGATCTGGATTTTGATTATCCGGTTTATCAGAGCGACCACATTGCTGTTCCGCTTTCGGCCGGTCTTTTTTCGCCCCGCATTTATGTTCCAGACAGCTGGAACTATTTACCTGCTGCCCAGCAGCGCATGGTGTTGCATCATGAAGCTGAACACATACGCCGCCTCGATCATCTCTTCCTTTTGCTGCAAACAGGTATTCAGTCCTTGTACTTTTTTCATCCTCTCGTCTGGATGTTGAACAAACACACGTATGAGATCCGTGAAATGATCTGCGACGATGCGGCGGTATTTCGCAGCTCTGCCTCTCCGCTCGACTATTCGCGTCTGTTGCTACAATTTGCTCAGAGCTGTGTTGACCGATATCAGCATGCTGCTGCTTTTCAATTGCTGCGGCCAAAACTGCTCCCCCGTATATCCTATCAGCTGGAGAAGGAGAATTATCAGCGTGTTCGTACTGGTCTGTTTTACCTTATTTTGCTTTTGGTGACGACTGTGCCTTTTTCATGGACCGCCCCTCGACTGCATAAAAACGCCGGGCATTTTGTTTCTACAGCACAGACGGCGGAGAACAAAAGACCGGTAATACCGGCCATGGTTGACTATGACACTCCGCCGCTACCCGCGGGTGGTTTGGCGGCGCTTCGGAAACATCTGGTCTATCCGGAATCGGCACGTGAAGAGGGAATAGAAGGCCGTGCTGTACTCGCTATCCAAATCAATCACGAAGGCGCAATTACCCGAATCACTATTGAAGAAAGCAGCGGCAACGACAGTTGTGACCGCGCTGCCATAGACGCTGTTCGCTCGGTAAAGTGGCATCCGGCCAAAAAAGACAACCATCCGGTCAACGTTACCATTCGCCTGCCTTTTGTTTTTAATTTAAAATAGTGTTGATTTTTTTACATTTCTTGTCTATTGTATGAGGGCGGTTGATACGGGTCAATCGCTCTCTTTTTATTCATCCGTTCTTATCGTATCTTTGTCTGAAAATCTCTTTTTTCTCTTTGGTGTATAAAAAACATTCACGCTCCCGGATATTACCAGCTAAAGATCGGTAAAGAAGAGAAACAAATGCATTTTCTTTCGAAAAGTCTTCTGGAAATCACGAGTTTCAGTATTACGATTCATAATTGAAAAGGAAGAATAGATGCAGAATGAGAATAATACGGATAAGAGTATAGAACCGCAGGTCAACGAATACGAACGAGAGCCGGTCCCTAAAAAGTCGTTACTGGGATTTAAAAGTTTTGTCGGTATGTATGCCGGGGAGCATTGTGCCGGCACTGAATTGATGATCGGACCTTTGTTTGTTGCTGCCGGTGTCAGTGCTTTTGATCTCATCATTGGCTTGCTGCTCGGTAATTTGCTTGCAGTTTTAAGCTGGACTTTTATTACGGCTCCGATTGCCACACGGGCGCGGCTGACGCTTTACTATCAGCTGGAGAAAATATGCGGCCGCAAACTGGTTACCCTGTATAATCTGGCCAACGGGATTATGTTTTGTTTTCTCGCCGGTGCCATGATCACGGTTTCGGCCACTGCTGTCGGCGTCTGGTTTGATTTCCGTATGCCGGAGCTGAATGATCTCTATCCCAACAGTTTCGGCTGGGTGCTTTCGGTATTGATCGTCGGAGCGCTGATCTCGATCGTAGCCGGTTATGGTTACAGGTCGGTTGCCAATATTGCCAATATCGCCGCACCATGGATGGTTCTGGTTTTTCTCGCTTTTGGCATCATCGCCCTGCGTCAGTTTATACAGCTCACCGGTGTGGAAATTCATTCCTTGAGCGACCTGTGGGACTTGGCCAATAACAGGATATGGACGGGTGGTGAACCGCTTGCCGGACAGGTCAAATTTACCTTTTGGCATGTCATCTTTTTCGCCTGGTTTTGTAATCTGGCCATGCATATCGGTATGGCCGATCTCTCTGTTTTACGGTTTGCCAAAAAATCCTGGTACGGATTGGCTTCCTCCACCGGGATGTATATCGGGCATTTTATGGCCTGGATCAGTGCGTCGCTTTTATATGCGTTACAGCTCAATCAAAACGCTGCAGATACGGCAGTATTGCCGGGTCCGATGGCTTTTAAAGCCGCCGGCCTGGCTGGTATCCTCTGCGTCATTATCGCCGGGTGGACCACAGCCAATCCCACTATTTATCGCGCCGGTCTTGCCTTCCAGGCAATTATGCCGAAATTTTCCCGTTTTAAGGTTACCTTGTTCGCCGGACTCGCTGCCACCATTGCCGGTCTTTTCCCCGCCATCGCCATGCGGTTGCTTGATTTTGTCGCACTTTACGGACTGGTACTGGTTCCAATGGGGGCGGTTATCTTTGTCGACTTTTATATTTTCAAACGACTCGGCCTGCAGCAGAATTTGGCTGCTGAACGCGGCATATCGTTCAACCGGGCGGCTGCATTGGCCTGGTTTGTGACCCTGGCCGCCTGTATGGCTCTTGTTCTCTATGGCGGCGTACAGATTTATTTTGTCAGCCTGCCCGGCTGGTTCGTTGCCGCCCTGATCTATATTCTCTTTAGCATGATCTACCAAAAATCGGGAGAACAGCAATCATGATAAAAATTTTGAAAACCATTTCCATGCTGTCTCTTTTGCTGCTCATTCTGGCACCATTGGCTTATCTGCAGGGCCGCCTGCAGCTCGATACAACCAAAACCTGGCTCATTGTTGCTACCCTGGTCTGGTTCATTTCCGCACCGTTCTGGATGAACCATGGCCGGCAATCCTGAACAAGAGGAGCTGTTATGCAGAAACACATTTTTACAATATTGTTCATCTTGATAACTGCTTTATCGGTTAAAAGCCAGACCTTCTGCCGCTATCAGAATGGTCGAACGATTTCCTATGCCAAGGTTGAGGGCGACACGCTCTACCCCCTGACGGCGGCCCCGTGGGAAGGCGGAGAAATGACCGGAAACCGGGTTTTACAAGACAGCGTCCGGCTGCTACATCCAAGCACCCCCCGGGTTATCCTCGGTTTAAGCGGGGCGTATGAGGAATCCTGGTCCGGCAGAACACCCTTTAAAACCGTACGCTGGTTCTTAAAACCACCCGGTTCGGCTGCTTCTCCGGGCGATCCTGTGGTGTTGCCCGCATCCCTGGATGAAGTTCTGGTTGAAACCGAACTGGTTATCGTTATCGGCAAACGCATTAAAAACGGAGATCCGCAAACCGCTGCTAAAGCGATTTTTGGCTATACGGCCGGCAATGATATCGTCGGCTCCGTGCCATCCTACCACCGTTTGCAGGGTGAATCCGAGGACCAGGAGGAAACGTTGCTGGGGCCCGGCCTCAAAATCGGCGACGGTTTTGCCGTTTTCGGACCCTATATTCACCGGGGTATCGATTGGCGCCATCGCACCCGGCGGCTTGACGTTATTGATGGCCAAAGCGGTGAAAAGAGCACCTATACGCACAGTACCTCCGGATTGCTCTATTCCCCGGCCAAAATCGTCAGTGATCTCTCCAGAGTGCTGACGCTGTCACCTGGTGATATCATTTTTACCGGAACCACCAAAGCGCTTCCGGCACAGGCAGGAGATGTGGTTACCATCAGTGTCGACGGTCTGGGAACCTGCACCAACCGGATTGTCTCAGACGTTGAATCCATTCCCTGACACGGGGCGAAGGCTGCCGCTCGGTACCCTGGTACATTCCGGGGGTCTCGAACGCCTCTTTCGTGTTCGATATCACCGGTACCATGTGGCTCGTCACTGTACTTTTTGTCTGCGGTCTCAAGAGTGCCTGGCTGCCGTGGTTATGGCCCACCTTTAACCAGATTTTCTTAATGGTGTATCTGGCCATCCGGATTCGGCGTTCAAATTTTATGAGCGGACTGGTTTACCGCGGGATGGTCATTACGGATTATTTAAATTTTTTTTGTATTTTACCGGGAAATCCCGATTTTTTAAAAAAAGTTCTAGACATTCCATCAATATATTTTTATATTTAAGAATCATAAAAACATTGATTTGAGAACATACAACCCCTGAAAATCTGTGATATACACACGAACCTCAAAATATTTTTTTCTTCTCTCTTTTAGGAACATTTTTGGATTTTACTTTTCCTAGAGTTCTCCATCTATTCGTACCACGTTTTTTATTTAATCGATTAACTTATCTATTTAAAGGTGCAAAATGAAAACGCTTACAGCAAGACAACAAAATATTGCTACTCGCATCGATACACAAGTCGCTTTGAACAATTGGAAGGACTGGAAATGGCAGCGCAAGCATGTCATCAAGTCTGTAGACGAGTTTGAAAAGATAACCGGCATTCGTTTTGAAAAACCGGAACGCGACAAAATGATCAAGACCACGGAAAAATTTCCGTTATCCATAACGCCATATTATCTTTCTTTGATCGATGTCGAGGATTATGAAACCGATCCCATTTACTTGCAGGCCTTTCCGTTGCCGTCCGAGCTCGATATTCAGAGCTATGACATGTCGGATCCGCTGACCGAGGATAAGGACAGTCCGGCTCCCCACATTACACATCGCTATCCGGACCGTGTTCTTTTTCATGTCAGCAATGTCTGCTCGATGTATTGCCGTTTCTGTACCCGCAAACGCAAAGTCGGTGATATTGATTCCGTACCGGATCGTCAGTCCCTGATGCAGGGAATCGAGTACATCAAGAACACCCCTCAGGTTCGCGATGTATTGCTATCCGGCGGTGATCCGTTTCTGCTGTCCGACTCTTTTCTGGACTGGATTTTGTCGGAAATAACAGCCATTCCGCACGTCGAGGTGGTGCGTATCGGAACGCGTACGCCGGTGGTATTACCTTATCGCATCACCGAAGGTTTGATTTCAGTGCTTAAAAAATATCATCCTATCTGGATCAATACCCATTTCAATCATCCCCGTGAACTTTCCCCTTCTGCAAAAATCGCACTTGCCAAACTGGCGGACGCGGGCATTCCGCTGGGCAACCAATCGGTATTGCTTGCCGGGATCAATGATTGTCCGCGTATCATGAAGAAACTGGTTCATCTGCTGGTGCGGAACCGGGTTCGGCCTTATTATCTCTATCAGTGTGATTTGTCGGAAGGGTTATCGCATTTTCGTACGCCGGTGGGCAAGGGAATCGAAATCATTGAAAGCCTGATCGGACATACCAGCGGTTTTGCGGTACCAACCTATGTGATCGATGCGCCGGGCGGTGGGGGCAAGATACCGATTATGCCGAACTATCTCATTTCCTGGTCCACCCATAAAGTGGTACTGAGAAATTATGAAGGTGTTATCACGACCTATAAGGAACCGGATTCTTATAAACCCTATTTTTGCGATCGAGATTGTGAAAAATGCGATAAACATTTGCCACTCGACGAAGCAGAAGAAGGCGATATCGTCGGTATTTCCAAACTCTTGTCCGATGCTGATGATACCATCGCACTTACTCCGGAAAATACTGAGAGAATACAGCGACGAAAGGATAATAACTCGTAATGCATTTCTTCGACTTTCTGATTTTTGCAGTCTACTTTGGAATTGTTCTTTACATCGGTTTTTATTTCTACCACAAAAACAAAACACGCGAGGACTATTATGTCGGTAACCGCTCCATCCCGTACACCCATGTCGGGATGTCTATTGTGGCGACCGACGTCGGCGGTGGTTTTTCAATCGGCCTGGGTGGCCTGGGATTCTTAATCGGCTTGTCCGGCAGCTGGTTGCTGTTTACCGGGCTGGTCGGTGCCTGGCTTTCTGCAATTCTGGTTATCCCCCGGATTAAAAAGATCGACTCAAAAGAGGGAATGCTGACTTTTCCCGATTTTTTGCGATATCACTATAACGGCCGGGTCGCCACGGCGGCGGCTATTATTTCCGGGATTGGTTATCTTGGCTTTACCGGCGGACAGATACTCGCCGGTGCCAAACTGGCGGCAGGAACCATTTTTATCAATGTCTCCTTTATGGATCCGATTCAACTGTCGCTCTATATCATGACCGCAGTCGTAATTATCTATACCGTATTGGGTGGCCTCAAAGCGGTTATCTACACCGACACGTTTCAGTGGATCATTTTGCTCGGCGGCCTGCTCTTTTTCGGCATTCCTTTTGCCTATTTTGAGGTAGGCGGCTGGCAGACGATGCAACAGCAACTGCCCTCCGAATTTTTAACCCTTTCCAATATCACTGTCGTGCAGTTTGTCAACTGGTTCTTTACCATAGTACCCATCTGGTTTGTGGCCATGACGCTCTATCAGCGTATTTTCGCCTGCGCTGATGTTAAATCCGCCCGCAAAGCGTTTTATATCGCCGGCATACTGGAATATCCGTTAATGGCCTTTATCGGTGTATTCCTCGGCATGATTGCAAGAATATTTTACCCCTTTGCAGATGCGGAAATGGGAATGCCGATGTTGTTGAAGAACGTTTTGCCGGTCGGGGTGAGGGGAATCGTTATCGCCGCCTATTTTTCCGCCATTCTCTCCACTGCAGACAGCTGTCTACTCGCTTCATCCGGTAATTTTGTCAATGACATCGTCGAACGGCTGCTCAGGAAGAAACATTCCCACAAAACCATGATACGACTGAGCCAGGTGATTACCTTCATTATCGGTGGGACCACTTTTATTATCGCACAATCCTTTGCCACGGTGTTGGAGATTATTTTACACGCCTATTCATTCATGGTCTCCGGACTGCTCGTCCCGACACTGGCCGCCTATTTCTTCAAACGCAAGGATTCTACCGCAGCCTTTACCAGTATGTTCGGGGGCGGTACGCTAACCTTGTGGCTTATTTTTTCAAAAACCCAAACCCCGCTGGGTTTGGATGCGAGTGTTTTTGGTATTCTTTTTTCCGCTCTGCTTTTTATAATGGTCACATTTATATCTAAAAACCTTAAAAAGAGAGAGCATTTTCATGTATGATAAGGTTGAAAAAATCGAAAACTCGTGGATCCAGCACGGAAAGCTCAATGACCGTATCTATCTCATGAGTCTGGCCCGGGAGGATATGCATACCATTGTTCCGTGTCTGAACGAACTGGCCGAAAAAAAAGGCTATAGCAAGATTTTTGTCAAAGTACCGATTTGGGCCACTTTTGATTTCAGCCGGGACGGCTATATCAAAGAGGCGTTTATACCGGATTTTTATCCCGGGGGTTCCGGTGCCTATTTCATGGCAAAATATCCACACCCCGAGCGGGCGCAACAAAAACAGGATGAGCTTGAAAAAATATGTTCGATTATCGATTTGGCAAAATCCAAGGCTGACTGCAATAAAAAAAGTTTACCCCCCGGTTTAAAACTGATACCTGTAAAGGAAAATAATAT
Organism: Candidatus Zhuqueibacterota bacterium; assembly: GCA_014728085.1. Taxonomy (GTDB): domain Bacteria; phylum Zhuqueibacterota; class Zhuqueibacteria; order Residuimicrobiales; family Oceaniaggregativiventaceae; genus Oceaniaggregativivens_A. The sequence continues at coordinate 10,478 of WJMF01000128.1, read as the reverse complement.
CGATCAACTCGCCGCTCTCTATAGCCGGGTGTTCAAAAGCTATCCTTTTCCCATTTTCGATACCCGCTATTTGCGTGAGACCATGGAGAGCCATATCGATTATTACGGTGTTTTCAAGGAAGAAATGCTGATCTCCGCTTCCTCGGCGGAAAAGGATACGGATAAGCAAAATGCTGAAATGACAGATTTTGCCACGCATCCGGATTTCAGTGGGAAGAGTCTGGCTCTTTTTCTGCTCAGATTGATGGAGGTGGAAATGAAAAATCAAAAAATGCGCACGTTATACACCATCGCCAGAGCCTTTTCCCATTCCATGAACATTACCTTTGCCCGCAACGGCTATGAATTCGGCGGTACCCTGGTCAATAATACCAATATCTATGGCGGCCTGGAAAGCATGAATGTCTGGTATAAACAGGTTAAATGATTCTTTACCACAAAACAGAGTAAAAACGCTCCGTCTCGATCAATTTTTTTTAAAATTCCTGCAATTTGTAAAGGTATTTCGTATATTTAAGAATAAAAGGACGGAGCAATGCAATTTTTTACAAAGCATTCAGGTAATTTTACCGGTCGGGGGATCAGGTGGCTGTTTATTTTTATCTCCTGTATTACGTTTTCCTGTAACGCATCTCGTGAATTTGAATTCGCCTGGCTGAGCGATACTCATATCGGCAGCAGTGGCGCAGATGAGGATCTGGCCGAATTGGTCAGTGATATCAATAATCAAGCCGCTATCGAATTTACCATCCTGGCCGGAGATGTCACAGAGCTGGATACGGATGATTATCTGTTAACCGCCAGGAATCTTCTGGATCAACTTTTTCAACCCTATTATGTTATTCCCGGAAACCATGATACAAAATGGAGCGCCTCCGGCGGCAGGAATTTTATCCGCCTCTTTGAGGATGATAAATTCACTTTCCTGCACCAAAATATTCGCTTTATCGGAATGCATCAGGGACCTATGTTGCGAATGGGAGACGGCCATTTTGCCCCCCAGGATTTACGCTGGCTCGATTCTCTGCTCAACAAAACAAAGCCGCATAAAAAGCTGTTCTTTGTCACCCACTATCCCATCAATCCTTCCGTATCCAACTGGGTTGAATTTTTAAAATTGATTAAAGACCATAACGCAAAATTAGTAATACACGGACATGGCCACCGTAACCGCAGCGACAATTATGCCGGCCTGCCGGCGGCCATGGGGCGTTCCTCTCTTTCGCGCGGAGGGCAGGCGGGGTATAACATCGTGCAGGTAAACGCCGATCAGATTACCATCAGCGAAAAATCACCGGGTGAGCCGAGACAACAACCCTGGTTTACGCTTTCACTGGAACCAGAGACGAATATCGCATTGCCGCAAGATGTACCCGATTATTCCATGAATAATCAATATCCTCAGGTTAAAGTGCTTTGGCGACATTTTAGCGGCTATACCCTGACTGCAGCCGCTGCTGTAGATTCAAGCCGGGTCTATACCGGGGATGCGAGCGGCCGCATATATGCTTTCGATCTGGAAAGCGGAAACCGCTTGTGGCAATATGAATCCGGTGCTCCTGTTTATGCCCGGCCTGAGGTTCGTAACCATTCTCTTGTTTTTACTTCCACTGACAGCAATATTTATTGTTTGAATAATCGCAACGGATATTTAAATTGGCGGGTTAAGACCGGTGCCCCGGTTATTGCTTCTCCGCTAACGGATTCTCTAAAGGTATATGTCGGGTCAAGTGATGGTTATTTTCGCTGTATCGATCTCATTAGCGGTTCTCTGCTATGGAAATCCGCGCAGATCGACGGCTTTGTCGAAACCAGACCTCTTTTGTATGAAGATAAAGTTATTTTCGGTGCCTGGGACGGCAATTTATATGCTCTGGATCGTCAAAGCGGTACACCGGCATGGACATGGTCAGGGGGCCGTGACGGTGTACTCTATTCGCCGGCTGCTTGTTGGCCTGTCGCCGGCAGAGGAAACGTTTTTATCGTTGCTCCTGACCGCTACATGACCGCCATAAACGCCAAAACCGGAGAAACAATCTGGCGCAGCAATCGCTTTCAGGTACGTGAATCGATCGGTGCGGCAGCTGACGGCTCGGCGATATATGCCCGGTGTATGCGGGATACTGTTTTTGCGGTCAATCCTGCTGCTGAACGCCTGCAACCCGATTGGGTCAGCGATTGCACCTATGGGTATGATATTGCGCCGTCGATGCCGCAGGAAAGAGGCGGTACGATCTTTTTCGGGACCAAAGACGGGTTTGTTTTTGCATTGAATCGCCACAGTGGTAAAGTTAAATGGAAGTATCGCATCGGGCCTAATTTGGTGAATACGGTTACACCTCTGAACAAGCACCAGGTTGTTGCAACGACGATCAACGGTCAGATTGTCCTGCTCTCTGCAGAAACGAATTAAAGCTAGAGGAAGACTTATGCGTTGTTCCTGGTTTCGGGATCATTATCGTCAGGTTCACATGGATTTTCACATGCCCGAATTTCCGACACAGGCTATACGGAATTTCGATGTCGAGTCATTTGTCAGCCATCTCCTGCGTGGCCGGGTTAATATGGTGGCCCTTTTTGCCAAATGCCATTTCGGCAACTCTTTTTATAATACCGTTATCGGCCACAAACACTCCGGACTGGAAGCGGATTTTCTCATGCAAACGGCAACAGAGGCGCGCAAGCACGGTATCAAGACACTTGCCTATTATTCCTTATGCGTCGACAAGCACGCTTATGATCACAATCCGGACTGGCGCTATGTTGATGTGAGCGGTCAGACCTATGGGGGAACGTTTGGCTCGGTTTGCATGAACACCCCTTACAAGGATGAGCTTGCACTGCCGCAAATGAAAGAGATTGCGGCGAACTATCCGGTTGATGGATTTTTTATCGATATTCCGGTACCGTGGGGTGCGCCGGATTTTTTCTGTTTTTGCAAATTTTGCCGGCAACGCTGGAAAGAGGAATTCAATACCGATCTCTCCGCAGATATTGATCCCCTGCAACGGCAACGACTCAATATGATTCTGGTGAGCAGTTGGTTACGGCAAATTCGATATATCATAAAACAGCACAATCCGAACCTGGTTCTCTGTGTCAATCTCGCCGGCACGCCGGTAATGTCGAAAACCGTAAAGGAGCTCGTCGAGATCGGTGTTTGGGAGAGTCAACCCAGCCCCGGAGATTATCTGGGTCATAGTTTTGCCTGCCGTCTCGGCCGTCATGATCTTCCGGATGTTCAGGTGATGACCGTGCGTTTTTATCAGGGGTGGGGTGATATGTCGCTTAAACCTGAAGCACAGCTAACCACGGAACTTTCAGCCATTATCGGAAATGGTATGGTTCCCAATGTCGGAGATCAGGTCAATATCGACGGTACCCTGCAAAAACCGGTTTATGATTTGTTTCGCAAATCGTTTGGATTTGTAGCCGAACGGGAACAGATTTTAAAAAGCGCCACACCCTTTGTCCATACCGCTGTATTATTACCCGTACCGGATGCCGAGTTGCCCTTTTCAGCCGGCCCCTGTTCACGCGATGATTCTTTGGACTGGAAAGAAAGCCCACCATCGTGGCGGGGTGTTCATAAATGCCTTATTGAAAGCCATATACAGACCGATCTCTTTTATTCCGTTCTCATCGACACTGTTGATTTTCCTGTCGTTATCCTGCCTGAACCCGGAACCTATCAAAGCGGTATGACGGAACGATTAAGGCGATATGTCGCCGAAGGCGGTACGCTCATCGCTGTGGGAAATTCCATTCTTGAAAACGGACAGTGTCCGTTACAGGATCTCTTTGGAATTCGTTATCTTGAACCCCTCAGCTTTAGCATTGCGCATTTCAAACCACGGCCGGAAGTTCAGAGTCCGACCGATGATATTCCCTTACAGATTCGCGGTCCGGTATACAAGGTCATAGCCGAAGAGGCTCAGGTTCTTGCGGATCTCTATTTTCCGGTCGGTGAAACCCAGCCGCCGGTCAAAGGGTTTCGTCATCCCTGTCCGCCGGCACAATTAAAAGCGAGTGGTTATCCGATGGCGACCGTTCATACCTGCGGAAAGGGGCGGGCGGTTTATATTGCAGCCTCTCTTTTCGATATTTACTGGCGTACGAACCATCACTGGCTGCGACAATTTGCCGAATCTCTGATCCGTCATATCGACGACAAACAGCCGGTCAATATCGATGCCTCCGGTAAGGTCGAGGCCAATCTTCTGGCTGATGGAGATGACCTGCTGCTCGCTCTTATCCATTATTCACTCGGACACCAGGGCGGACAATCTGCGATCGCTGCAATTGAGAAAATCGAACCGATCACGGCGATACATTGTCAGTTGCGATTTCAAAATATCGAGCGCGTCACCCTGGAACCGCAGGGGCAGGACATTCCTTTCCACCAGAAAAATGATATTTGCTCCTTTACGCTGCCCGATCTCGAATCTCTGGCCATTATCCGTTTGCGGGGGGCGCTAAAAAATCATCAAATGAGGTCAAAAAGGTAACAGTATATTATTTTGGGAGCCTGTACTATGACAATCAAAGAAGCCATGAGCCGGATCGACAAGCTGGCCATACCGAGAAGCGATGGCGCGGTTTACAAAAGCGTTATAGAAATTATTGCCAGGCATATGCAAAATGACTTTAAAGTGATTAAAAATCCCACCAGAGAGGATGTATTTCTCATCGCTGTTTGCGATGATGTAAAGGAACAGCCTGACATCAAGAAACCCGCAGAGGGCGAATGGGGTTATCTGCAACTGAACGAGCAGGGCAGAGGGAAACTGGTGGTGTCGCGACCGCATTTGCTTTACAGTCTCTGTTCCTATATACTCGTTTATTTGGGTGAAGAGGATATCGCGACATGCAAAAAAGGCAGGCTTTTTAAAATCGGCTTTAAATGGAATCGTCCCGTGTTCGATTGTTGTTTGACCCAATTCTTCAGAACCGTTCGCCATTTTGATTTCAAAACCCATATCCGTGAATATGCCAGAATGGGGTGTTCACATATAGAGGTCAATGCCCTGGCGACACCGCACGGCCTGGAGCAGGGGGTTCCACATGAAGTTTATCCGGTTTTTTATACTTATTGTGCGGCATTGGATCAGTTTGTTTCCAGTCGTCTCAACGACGGTATCTATCCGCGGGAGTATCTTACCGCCAATCTGACCCGCTTGAAAAAATATGCTGCCGAAGCGATAAAGTACGGTATGAAACCCGGACTTCATTGTTTTGAACCGCGGAATGTACCGGATACCTTGCTGCAAAAGTATCCCATGCTGCGGGGAGCACGTGTCGATCATCCGCTGAGATCCCTTAAACCGAGGTATAACCTGGCCCTGGCGCATCCCTTTGTCCGCATGCATTATAAAGAGCTCATCCGGAATCTTTTAAAAGCAGTGCCCGAGATCGATTATATTTCCATCGTCACCAACGACAGCGGTGCCGGGTTTGAGTTTACCCGCTCTCTGTATGTCGGCGCCAATGGTGGTCCTTATCTCATTCGCGAGTGGAACTCGGTTTCCGACGTGGCCAGAGCGGCGGCCAAAAATGCCATGAGCTTTTTTAAACTGTTACGCGACGCCGGTCGGGAAATTAATCCGGACTTTCGCGTCATGTTTCGCCTGCTTTCGTTTGCCGATGAACAGGATTATTTGCTCGAGGAGCTCGACGATCATATCGATATCGAAGGCCCGACGTTTAAAGGACGCGGATATGCGCCCGTGTATACGCATCCCCGTTATAAAGATATCAAAGGGGTTGATATGTCGGTCTGGCAAAACCGGTTCGATGAAGACGAGCAGGATTTTATGCAGTTCATGAAAAAACAGAATGGCCGCGCCCATGTTCTTTATTCCTTTGGCGGCTATACCAATCTGGACAATTTGCTCGGCATTCCCTTTCCGTGGTTGTTATATGAGAAGCTCGATGCCATGTACAAGGTCAAGAGTGAATTTGTCGCTTTTAACGGCGGCATTCATCCGCCATCTCTGGTTCCATGGTGTATTAACCGCCAGGTGGTACGCGCTTTTCAACACGATCCTGACATAAAGATTAATGACTTTGTCAAAAGAGTTGCAACCCTTTGGGTCGATGATCTCGCTGATGATCTGATCAAAGTCTGGAAGCAGATCGACAAGGCCATCCGTACCTATCCGGTCCCCGGCCTCTATTCAAACGTCGGCAATACCTGGTATCGCCTGTGGTCGCGGCCGATCGTACCCGATATCGAGGCCATCTCCGAAACGGAGCGGCAGTACTATGAGCGCTTTATGCTTGCGCCTCCGCACAACCCCAACCGCGTCGACCTGAATCAGGATGTTTTGTTCGAACTAAGCGGTCCGGACAAGGCAGCCAAAATGATGAAAAGAATGGATGAGAACACCATTCCCATGCTGCATAAGGCCCTTGCGATGCTATACGATCTCAAACAAAAGAGCAACGACAAGTCCGGAAACGTTTTCTTTGTCGATTTGTATGACCGCATTCGCGCTTTAAAGTGCTGGATCACCACACAGCGCAATGTACAGGCCTGGGTAGCGGGCGTTCACGGGTATTTGCGCAGCAACGACAAGGCGTTTAAAAAAGAGTGCCGCACTCTGCTTAAAAAAATGGTCCAGCTCGAGATTGAGAATATGAAGGAGCTCCTCGATTTGTGGCAGCATAGTTCAACCGATTTTGTTGTGATATCCGGACAAGGCGAGTCGGTTCATGCGCTGGGTGAAAATTTTGGTGAACATATCGAACGCAAAATCGAGCTCATGCGCCAACATGGCGATGATGAACCCCATGTTGATCCAAAGTTTATCTGGCGCGTTCCCGATCTCGATTTTTATTCTCAGGATGATATGGAGCCCGGCGCCACGCCTATGACCGGTAAGTTATAAATCCATGCAAAAGGAGTACAGGAATGAAAGTTTTTGGTTCGGCAATTCTGATGTATCTCTTTATCTGCACGCTGTCTTTTTCTCAAGATGCTGTGGTCATCGGTTCGAGACTGGAGTTGTTCGTCGATCCGTTTCTGGTTGATAGCAGTGAAGGATTGATTTTTAAATTGCACCCGCCGCATCCGCGTGAAATCGCTATCGTACATAATGAGGCCTGGGAGGGCAACACCAGCGGCTATCACACCGTCTTTGAGGATGGCGATCTCTTTCGCATGTACTACCGCGGGTCGCATCACGATGCGGCGGCAAAGACCATGGCACACGAGCAGGTGGTTTGTTATGCAGAGAGCGAGGATGGTATACACTGGATTAAACCCAATCTGGGAGTGTACTCGTTTGCAGGATCAGACGATAACAATATTATCTGGATAGGGGAGGGGGCTCATAATTTTGCTCCGTTCCCGGATACCAACCCGGCCTGTCCGCGTGCCGAAAAGTACAAGGCCATGGGAAGCGGAGAAGATGGCCTTTATGCATTTGTATCGGCTGACGGGGTGCATTGGCGAAAAATGGCGGATACGCCGGTCTTTACCAGAGGGATGTTCGATTCCCAAAACAATGCCTTTTGGTCCGAGCTGGAAAACAGATATGTTTGTTATTTTCGTTCATGGAGCGGGGACGGCTATAGCGGTTACCGGCAGATTTCCAGGACCACCTCAACTGATTTTATCAACTGGAGCGATCCGGTTGAACTGGATTATTTCGGTGCTCCGCTGGAGCACCTTTATACCAATCAAATTATTCCCTACGACCGGGCAGAGCATATTTATATGGGATTTCCCAAACGGTTTTTTCCGGAAAAAAACCCGATGCAGTTTGCCTCCGGCGGTGTTTCCGATGCTGTATTTATGTCATCGCGGGATGGAGTTCATTTTAAACGCCGGCTTTCGGCCTATATCCGGCCCGGTCTGCAAAAAGAACAATGGATTTGTCGTAACAATATGCTTGCCCGGGGATTGCTGCAGACCTATACGGCGTTTGATGATGACAGCAAAGAGTTGTCTCTGTACGTGGGAGAAGGATACTACCAGGGCGAGAGCGACCGAATGCGGCGCTATACGCAGCGCCTCGACGGGTTTGTCTCCCTGCATGGCGACTATGACGGTGGCTGGTTTGTCAGTAAACCCCTGATTTTCCGGGGAAATACCCTGTTGATCAATGTATCGACCTCTGCGGCGGGATTTGTCATGATCGAGCTGTTGAATAAAGAGGGAAATCCGATTCCGGGATTTTCGCTCGCGCGCGCTCCCAAACTGTGCGGTGATGATATCGCTATGAAAGTGCACTGGAACAGCTCTGCAGTTCTGGCCGATTATCAAGCCGCCCCGGTACGCCTGAGATGCTATCTTAAAGATGCAGATCTTTATGCCATACAATTTAAATACCTGTAATTTACGAACCGCTAACTTTTTTGCTGCAAAGGCACCATTTTTCTAAAATCGCAGGAGTAAAACGATGAAGAGTTGGATTATTCAGATTTTGTTGCTGGCGCTGTCAGGCCTTCTTGCCCAACCGGCAGAACAATGGAAGCCTCACGACCGAAACCGGCCTCAGCCAGGGGTTGTTGATCCCGATGCCAAACAATTGCCGTCAAAGACATTCGCACCGTCCGATGCCGTCGTATTGTTTGACGGCAGCGATTTTTCAAACTGGCAAAGCATCGATGGCGGGGTGGTGGAATGGAAGCGCAAAGAAGAGTATATGCAAGTGGTCAAGGGAAGCGGGGCTATTCAAACCAAACAACACTTTGGCAATTGTCAATTACACATCGAGTGGGCCACACCGGAAGCCATTCAGGGTAACGCTCAGGGGCGCGGCAATAGCGGTGTCTTTTTTATGTCGCGCTATGAGGTACAGGTGCTCGATTCCTACAACAACCAAACCTATCCGGACGGTCAGGCGGCGGCCATTTATGGCCAGTATCCGCCTCTGGTCAACGCCAGTCGACCTCCCGGTGAGTGGCAGACCTATGATATCGTCTTCTATCGTCCTGTCTTTGATCGACAGGGCATATTAAAACGGCCGGCCGCTATGACGGTTTTTCATAACGGTATTCTCGTCCAGCACAATGCCGAGCTGATCGGCTCTACTGTCAGTGGTAAAATCGAGGTGCATGGACCAAAGGGACCGGTTATGCTGCAGGATCACAGCAATCCGGTTCGATACAGAAATATCTGGATACGCGAGATCGAAGAACGGCAAGAGATATTTGCTCCGCTGATTTTTCCGTCCGAGGCGATTGTCGACGATACGAATCCGCTTCAGGTAAAAATGAGATCCGTACCGCATGATCTGCAAATTCGATATACGCTGGACGGCTCGGAACCGAATCGGTTTTCCCGGTTATACGACAACCCCTTTTTGATCGAGCATACCACTATTATCAAAGCAAGAGCCTTTACATCGTCTATGGATTCCAGTCTCGTCTCTGTGAGTGATATTCAATATGTCGATCCAAAAGTCAATGGTATCTACTATTGGCTCTATACGGGAATGTGGCAACAATTACCGGATTTCGCCGCACTTTCACCTCAAAAACAGGGCGTGGTCTATGATCCAGCGCTCGATCGCATTCAAACCCCGGCAGAGGGTTTTGCTCTTCTCTTTAGGGGATATCTTCGAATTATCAAGGAAGGTGATTATACCTTTTACTTACGCTCTGACGACGGCTCCCGGCTCATCATCGGCGATCATATGGTCGTCGACCATGACGGGGTTCACGGGCCGGAACAAAAACTCGGAACCATTCACCTTTCGGACGGATATCATTCCTTTGAGCTGACCTATTTCCAGGAGAAAAGCGGTCATTCACTGCAAGTTTTGTTTGAAGGGCCGGAAATCACCAGACAACCGTTACCGGCAAATTTGCTTTATCTCGAACCACCAGCCAAATAGGCAACAGCTTTCCGGAATAACAGAGAGGTTGCGGAAATGCAATACCGAATAACAAGATATTAACTGTGAGGATGAGTCTGTGTATTTCATAGGTCAGAGTATATGTTTTGTGCTGCTGTGCGGCCTGGTGCTGTTAACCGTTGTCGCTTCTCATGCGGATTCCAGCGTTAGCGCGATTCGCCTGCGATGTGAATATCTGACCAATCCGCTCGGGATCGATGTTGTCAAACCGAGATTGAGCTGGATGGTCGATTCACCGGCCGCCGGCGACAGCCAGAGTGCCTGGCAAGTGGTCGCATCCACCAGTCGTGAAAATCTGGAAAAAGGTATTTTCGATCTCTGGGACAGCGGCAAGGTTCAGTCGGATCAGAACATCCAGATAGAATATGGCGGCATACCGCTAAAATCCCGAATGTATTGTTGCTGGAAAGTACGGCTCTGGAATCAGGAGCACATTGCCGGAGACTGGAGTAAAACGGCTTTTTTTAGCATAGGGCTGTTGCAAAAAGAGGATTGGCATGCCGCATGGATTGGTGCGGAAGAACAGCAGCGGGAAAAAGGAATTCCCGCCATACCGCCTTCACCGCTGTTGCGCAAGACCTTTAGCAGTAAAAAAATTGAACGGGCTCTGCT
>WJMF01000127.1 GCA_014728085.1 Candidatus Zhuqueibacterota bacterium | reverse complement strand
CCCCCCGCCCCCAGCTCCCACAACATCCCTCATGCGGGTTCGCAAGAGGCGTTTCACCAAGTTCCCTACCGGTCGGCTGAAGGGTAATGAAAAGCAATCCAGAATTCACGGATAGATACAAGACCCTGTTCTTTCAAATAGGCATTGGTCAGACCGATTTGATTTCCGCAAGTCTTGGCAATCCGCCAGTAACCTTTGCTATTTATTCCAACCATGATTGCCTGTTTCTCGACTGCACCACGACTGATCAGATTTCGATTCTTTTTGAGAGACAGGACATATCAACCGCAAGAAGAATGTCTGAATCGATCACGACTGGATAATGCGAATGCTGGAACACCACATCGCAGACAGATCATTTCTTGGCCTCATCAGGTTTAATATCATTTCTTTTTGCATGGTTGTGTCGGTATAAAATTTATTATATGGATATAAAAAAAGCGGAGGAAGAATCCTCCGCTTTTTAATTAAACAATGGTGTCGAGTGATTATTTCACCAGCATCATCCGTTTGGAAACCATTTGGTCGCCGACACGCAGCACATAGAGATAGAGGCCGCTTGTCGCCTTGACACCTGATTCATCGGTACCATCCCATTTGACACTGTGATTACCGGTTGAAACGACGCTGTTTACCAGTGTCTTGATCTCCTGGCCCTTCAGGTTATAGATCTTGAGCGAGACCTTTTCAGCGGACATCAAGCTGTAGGAAATGGTCGTGCTGGGATTGAATGGATTTGGATAGTTTTGATCCAATTGAAACGTAACCGGCACGGCATCATCCGGACGGGCAGAAACGCCGGTGACCTGGTTTTCAAAGCGCAAGACCAGCCCTCCGTCGTTGAATGCATAGCCAAAATCCGGACTTCCGAAAACACCTGAGACCATGTATTCTCCCTCTGCCTCAGCGGGAATATCAACAGCTGTCCAGGTTTCACCCAGGTCGGTGGTGTAAAAGACACCGGTATCATCCATACCCATAATAATGTTGGTACCGGGTACGGCGAGCACACCATTGACCCAGCTTCCATCGGTGGGTGGATTATTGGTTTGGGTCCAGGTCGCACCGCCATCGGTAGATTTTGCCACGATACCGGAGCGGTCGGTCATCAAACCATCCGTTTCACTGGAAAAACCGATCGAACGCGGATAGTTGGGAACGATCTCGGTGGACACTCTGTAGGTATCCCAGGTTTCGCCGGCATCGGTTGAACGGAAGACAAATGTCGAGTCATACTGAGAGGTCAAACCGCCAAACCACATATTTCGTCCGACATTGCAGCTAGCCAGACCCCAGGTATAGTAGCCATATGCTGCGTTCATAAAGTCAATTCCGGTGATTTCCGTCCAGGTGTCACCACGATCTTCGGTACGAACAAAGTGCATGTTACCGTTGGGTTCAAAATCACCGATCGCGACGGCAACCTCATCTGTAAGCACACGGCATGCATCGAACCATCCCGGAGCGATCGGGCTGATGGTATAGGAATAAACCATTGTCCAGGTTGCGCCACCGTCTTTTGTTTGATAGATTTCACCGGCGGCGGTTGCCACGAGAGCTTCATTGGCATTAAAGGCATCCATTTGAGCGGCACGGCCCTGGATAGCGGCAGCGTTATGGGTAAATGTTTTTCCCCCATCGATGGATCTGAATACCCAGGTTTCCTTGGCACCGCCATCTACACCACAGAACCAAACCGTCTGGTTGTTGTCCATGATGCGGCCGGGTTTGAATGAGAGATTGTCCGGCGCTTCACCATTGAGCTGAACTTCAGTGGCAACGACCATGTTGCCGATGGTGGGTGTTTCTGCTATGAGATCCAGAACGACAATCGGTTGGGTTCCGGTGTTCGGAAATTCACCGGCATCTGTACTGGAGGTATAGAGAACTTCCAGGTAAGGATCATCGTCGACATTGGTCAGATTGAGTACGCTCCAGATACCGGCGCCGGCATAATTTGAATCGATCATGGCAAAGGTGTAATTGGCCGGATCATCGATGTCGCCGCCCTTGTAGCCAAGATGAAAAATACCGGCATTGGGCGTAGAGGCGCGCGAGCCAAATACAAAATCAAGATATCCGTCGTTATCGATATCTCCGGAGGCGCTGCCCCAGGGACCGCGGGAACCACCGGGCCAATATTCACCAACGTTGAATAATTCGGTACGTTTCAGGCCGTCATTTTCTTCCTGGAGGAGATAAATACTCTTATGTTCATCATCGCCCCAGTCATAGACAGCGGCTATAATTTCCATTTCTCCATCATCGTTGATATCCACAGCTTGTGCGGATTGATTCGGAGACCCTCCGTCGATAGGCGGAAGCGCTTCATAGGTCCAGACAGAACCGGTCCAGGTGAATTTTGTGATCTCTACTTCGCAAAAGGAATAGACATTCGGACCGATTGCGACAACGTCCCATTTGTTCAGGGCAGGTTTAGATTGGAGATCAAAGTCAAGACCGCTGACCTCCATGGTCCAGGTTTCCGAGCCGTCTCCGTTATCCGGGATGTCGTCTACAGAAGCGACACCGCAGTAATAACCGCTATCATCGCCTTTTCGGTCGGCAAAAATAAGTTCCGGAGTGCCGTCATCATCCGGGTCGGCAATAATCGCATCCATCGGACGGATATTGGCATCATCCTGATCGGTAATGGTCCATTGAGCGTTGGGCAGATAATTATCTCCGTCCGGGATACCAAGTACATCACTGCCGTCGCCCTTTACTTCATAAACCAGGATACGGGCGGGATTCAGGTCTGTGACGCCTGAGGTATTGTTGGGCGGGCCCCAGATAATTTCCGGTTTACCATCTTTGTCCAGGTCACCGGTTAACAGAATCGGCCAGGTGTTTTGTTTTTCGACCGGAGCGACTGCCTTCCAGACAACCTCCCAAACACCATTTTCTTTTTCAAGCTTGTAGATTCGCGGGATGACTTCGTTTGGCGTATCATTCCAGTTGTCATTGACCAGATAAATTTCCGTTTTTCCGTCATTATCCAGGTCTATGCCGGAAATCATGCTGCCGGTCCCCCCGACATTCAAATCGGTTTCAGGCACGGGAATTTCTCCAGCGCGGATAAATTCCGGTTGTGCAAAGACCGATGTACCGAAAAGCAAAACGATACAGGATGCAATAGCAAAAATTCGATTCATGCGTTAACCTCCATGGCTTATTTAAGTTTATCTGCGAATTAACAAAAAGTAGATCTTTTCACCTCCCTCCATGTTAGGACCAAACGGATTATTGACCATTCATTGTACGAGTATTAAAATGAAAAGGCAAAAGAAAAGCGATGGATTTGTTCCAATACACCCATGTCCGAGTATGCATAATCCAAAACAAATCCCGTCTCTCCCATGAGAGGTAGCTGGACACCGGTGCCAAAGCAGAGACCGCCTTCGTCGGCTTGGAGTTGAAAGCCACCCCGCAAGAAAAACATGTTTTTAAAACCGTATTCCAGGCCAACATTATATTGTTCAAGATTATTGTTCGGATGAATCATATCCATTGCGGTGATAATCCGATTTTGTTCGTTATTGACCACGTCAAAGGATATACCAAAGCGAAAATTGATAGGCATGGAATACGATTCAAAACTTTTAGGTTTATCAGCATCAAAGGAGCGCGAATCGCTATAATCGATGAATTCGCCGTCAAAGGTGACTTCCGGTCCAAAATGCAGAATCGACATCCCGAGACGGAGTCCATGAAAACCCGTTCGATAGATGGTACCGAGGTCCAGGCCCCAGGTCGTATATCCATGTTCCCAATATTTTTCATGGACCATTTTACCGGTCAGACCGATGGAAAAACGGTCTGTCAGGAACCGGGCATAAGAGAGGCCCACAACATAATTTGATATAGTAAACATTTGCCCGGTGCCATTGGGTTGGTCGATAGTGGTGATCTCCATATCATCGGTCATCAATTGCTGGGTGCTGATCGCAATTGTTCCGATCCGATCGATGTTCATGGCAAATGATGCACCGACAAAGGAAATTTCAGCCGGCCATTGATTATAGCTGGTGGAAAAGCTTCGGTTTTTGATATCTACAAGTCCGGCCGGATTCCAAAAGACAGCGCCGGCATCCTGGGGCAATGTCGTATAAGCCGCTCCCATACCTGCCGGTCTGGCCCCCATACCGACTTCTAGAAATTGTGCCACCGATGTACCGACCGGGGCAAAACCCTGCCCAAAAACCAATGCAGGAATAAACAGAAAACATATATAGAGTTTTTTCATCTCTCTATCCTTCACTTTTTAGCGAACAATGACGAATTTACCGGTTGTTTGGCCATGCGAGGGGGATTCGACGACATATAAATAAAGGCCGGGTGCAGCCTCCTGGTCATTTCGGGTGATCAAATCCCATTCTGCAACGCTGTTATTGCCTTCACCCATGAAACTGGCGCCTTTACGGACGGTTTGTCCGGCATGAATTTCATCGACATAGTCTCCGTCTATAGTAAAAATTTTGATCGTCGCATCTGCAGGCAGATTGATAAACTGTAAACGATGTTCCCATGGATTTGTATCACTGGGCAGTGGATTGTTCCAACGATGACTGCCAACATAGGGATTGGGAACGGCTTTGACATTGTTCAGTGCGGATGCCACCGCGTTCGCCGGAGATATGTATTCCAGGCTGTTCAGGACATTGGTTTCGACCGAACCCAGAGGTATGGGATAGGTGATGGTCTCGGTAAAAGCCTGTACGGAATAATAATAATCCAAACCATTGATAAAATCGGTATCGATAAGTTGAAAGCTACCGGTTTCATCGCCTACTGGCGGGGGCCAACTGGTGCTGCCGGTGGTATCGGCATAGGTTCCAAGACCAAGGGGTTCCCAGGCAAAATTTCCGGCCGCGGTGGTGCCAACGCTCTTCCAGACTCTATAACCGGCAAATTTGTCATGGTAGGTGGCGGCGTCATCCCAGATCACCTTGATCCCTGTGGTGATACCGTTTTCGAAAACCGGTTCGAGGGTGACATCAGGGGTGGGAGGTGCCAGGGCTTCGGTAGAAACCTCGTAATTATTATCGACAAGAAACTGTGCTACATCCATAATTTTAAGCAGTTCTTCCAGGCTACGGATGCCTCCGCTATCCGGATCGCAACCAACACCCAGGGCTGCTGTAAAGATGAGCGAGTCTCCGGCAGCAAAGTCTTCCAAAGGTCCAAAGGTCAGAATGCCGCGGTAATCATAGGGAAAGGGCACGCCCGAGCTGATCGGGAGATCGACAAATTCGCCGATTTTGCTGATCATACGGTCATAGGCTTCTTTATCTGTGCCGGGATCATTATAAATGTTGCATTGATGAAAAGAACTCGGTGGCAGGTATGGTTCAGATTTTAAAAATTTGATACCGATAAATCCGGGAGAATTCAAGGTGCCATCCGGACCCGGATTGCCAAAGTCATCTTCCTGCTCATTGTCTGCCGGATAATGCGGATTGTCTCCGTCCCACATAAACATCAGGGTGCTGTCGCACTGTTCCGGGGTCAGACTATGTTCCCGGTTATCCATCTGCGGAAAAAGGGGTAGCCACTCTTCCCAGGGGGTGGCATTGCTGAGAACGTGATCGTCCTCGTTGGTGAACCGGTATTCTGCACCCCAGTTGGGCAATTTCGAGACATCCGCATCAAAGCGAAAGGTCAAAAAAAAGTCGGTCAGGTCACGCGGTGTATCGGCGACGCCGTCTTCATCTGTATCGATTCCGATGTTTTTAATCGTCCATTCATAAATAACAAAGTCGTCGGCATAACTCGCGCCCCAGGCATAGGTTTTTTGGGTGATTTCCAATCCGAGGGGAGTATGTTCGGTAGCCAGCGGAGCGGTGACATCATAGAAACGGGTCCACGTATCCTGATCGGACACGGCGCCTTCACCGGTGATCATGGAAACGCTATCCAATGGAGCAAATTCGTGGTCATCTCCCATGGTGGTATAATAGGTTCCATCGATGTTGGCTGTGAGCCAGATGGTACCACGGTAGAGATAAGAGTTGCCGGATCCGCCCGGCCAGTCGCAGGAGGGGGTACGGCCTTCGTAGGCATCGTCACCCATAAAACCAAAGTTGGTTACCCGGGTCCACAGTGTACCGATTTTATGAAATTTCCAATTATCTTCCACAACCGGTCCTTCTGCCGGAATCAGGTGGGCTTTGGATAGAGCCGGCGCTTTCTGTGCATCGGCGGCGATACTCGTCGCCGCCAAAAAAATGGTTATCAAGAGAATGGTTGTATAATAAAAGTATCTCATTCAACGCCTCCAGTTAGAGTTGTAGTCCCATTCCAATCCGGACCTGTCTGCCGGAACTATATACACTGGGATTGCGGATATAATCTCCGGTAACATTATTCAGCCGGACAATTGACGGGTCGCCCTCGATTTGATAGTATTGACTGCTTCCCAGCCACTGAACATTTTTCCGATCAAAGAGATTAAAAACGTCAATAAAAAAATGAAGATCCATGCTGGAAAAATCGATTTTTCTTAAAAGTTTAACATCGGTTGTGCTCGTCCAGGGCATACGTTGATCGTTGACTTTACCCGTTCCGTATGAGGAATAGGGAAGGCCACTACCATAATCGAACTGTACATTGACAATCCACTTGCCGAGCGGCTTGAAATTCGCCAGCGAAACGCCAAAATCTTCCGGCGTTTGTAAAGTCAAATTGGCATTCACCGTGTGGGTTTGATCGTAATTGAGAATATTCATCCGCTTGGCGTCTGTAAAGGAACCAAAACCGCCCCAGGGAGAGGAACTGCGGCCTTTGGCAACGGAATAAGTGTAATTGATGGATCCACCCCAAAAACGGCCAAGGCGCTTTTTAAATGTCAGTTCCATGCCTTTAATATTTCCATAATCCGCATTTTGAAAGACATTGAGCTCGATGTTTTGAATGGTACGCCCAACGAATTTCTTATAGTCTGTGAGATTGGAGATATCTTTATAATAGCCGGTAATGGTCGCTTTAAAATTATCGCTAAACTGATGTTCCAGTCCGACTTCATAGGCAACGGTTTTTTCCGGCTCCAGGTTGGGGTTGCCGATATTATTACCCGTTTTGGTCAGGGCCTGATAGCGGTTGTTGCGATAGAGAAAATAGCCGTCTGGCCGCTGGAAATAATGACCATAGGTATAATGAATCAAGTCCCGGTCGGTAATCGGGTGCGAAATTCCGATACGCGGACTGATTTGATGCTTGAGCGTCGGTTCCTGCGGTTCAATGAGGATCGGCAGACCGTTTTCATCGACCTGTGAAAAAGGACGGTTAAAATCCGAGGGATAAAAAACCGCATCCTGAAGGCCGTTGGGGTTGAATCGATCATATCGCAAACCGACGATGGCGATAATACCCTGAAATTCCAGTTTGTCTTGAATATAGGCGCCAAAATCATAGGTATCTTCGTCCCAGATATCCTTGCGCAGGGTTTGCAGATTGAGCGTCCAGGATATGTTTTCTACCTTGGTGCGATGTTTATAAAATTCAATACCACCTTTGAGCATATGATTGAATGTGACCTGGCTGATCAGGTCTGCTTTGACGCTTTGGGTCCAGGAAGATTGATCGCGATAGCCCGGATCGTCCCCACGTACCCACCAATAATTATCCTCCCGTTCCCGATAAATAGGATGTGGGCCGGGCTCATTGATATTCCATGACAGATCTTCATCGGTATTTCCGTCACCATCCCGGTCTTCCACATCAGGTGTGGCATAATGATAATTGGTGTAAAAGTTCTGCAGGCGAACTTCATAATATGTCTTGGGACTGAGCGTGTGCGTCCAGATCATATAGGCCATATCGCTCTGTTTTTCATAGTCCCAGAGATAGTTTTGCATACCAGCCACATAATATGTTTCCATGCGGGAATAGGGCTGACCGTCCCATTCACCTTTGGTGTTATCGACTACACCCTGTTCATAGGGGACGGGATCGTATACATAAAGGTAACGGTGGCGCGAGTCATTTTCTACAAAGTTATATTCATTAAACTCATAATCATCGCCCGGACCGTATTTTGAGGCGGGAAAGTAGAATTGATCCCACTCACTGTCGGAATAGAGGCCACCGATGATCAATTTATGATTTGGCGTGATTTTATAGGTTATTTTGCCCTGATAAGATTGGTCCAGCCTTTGCTGATTGGGGTAATAGCCACGATCTTTGTCGGTCAGCTCGCCGGAGAGGGAAAAGGAAACCGAACCCGGTACTTTGACTCCCAGCATGGGAAGGGCATAGTTGGTAAGAATTTCAGGACCATTGAGATTAATTTCATAAATATTTTCAAGCAGTTCGGTATTGATATTTTGAGAACCAAAATTGGTGGTTATGGCCCGTACTCTTCCGGTAAATTGTGTGGCTCCTTCTTTCATAGCCAGATTGAGAATACCGGACTGGACATTGCCGTATTCCGCACTAAAACCGCCCAGCGAAACCTCCAGTTCCTGAATACCATATTCAGGAACATCGCTGGTAAAGCCACCCAGATTTCCGGCATAAAATCCCGCCGGATCGCGTACCGGGATACCATCAACCAGGATCAGAACCTCGCCGGTTCGGCCGCCACGAAAGTGATTGCCCACCACACCGGCTTGATTCTTGGCAATTTCCTGAAAACTATCCACCGGTTGCAGCTCAATTTCATCCGAAGAGACAAAATGACGGGTCGATACTTCGTCTTTTTGAATCATGGGACGGGAAGCAACGATGGTAATATCCTCGGCAATATCCAGCACCTTTGACGATAGTTCAAAAGCCTGTTTCGTTGTAATATCGATAGATACGCGCACATTTTTTACCCGGATCGGCGTATATCCTATCATAGTGGCTCTCAATTCATACGTGCCTACCGGTACGTTGAGAATGATATATTCACCATCAACACCGGTCGCTGCACCCATGTTTGTCCCCTCGACTGCGACATTGACACCGGGCAATGGTTCACCGGTTTCCGCGTCGGTTACAAGGCCGGTAATCTTTCCCGTAACACCGGCAAAACTGCTGCTAAATGCCAGGAGAAAGATTAAAACAAATAAGCGCTTTCGAATCATCCAATTCCTCCATATCTGTTTAAAATCATTTTTTATAAGCATTAACGAAAAGTCAGGACCGACTGTGCTGTTGCATGATGAATTCTGGAAAGTTTACGAATGTGTCAATAAAAATCAATTTCAAGAGTCATCCGTTCATCGAGGAATCTGAAACGTATCTAACTCTACTAATATCAAGTTTTGATCTGTTAAAGTCAAGAAAAATTTAATTAATTAGGAAAGGCAAAAAAATAAATAAATAAATAAATTAAAAACAAATTTGAAGTTAATCATTTTACTGTTTCAAAATTATAATTAAATAATTTATTAATAATGTGGATAAACTAAAAGAATTAATGTATTATGATATATTGTTTTAATTGCACGGATAGATATTTTAATTTTTCCCGTATAACGCTAAAAAGGTTAAAATACATCTGAACTAGTCTTTTTTATTGGAGTGCTGAAGATTGGACTACGACAACTGGCCAGTGTCCCGTTCGAGTGCGACCCCATGCCCAGGTCATGTCGGAAGGGATTCCCAATCGAATGAGAATTTTCATCTTTTGATTCGGTTTCTTCCAGTCATACCAGACGCAGTTATGCAAACGACGGCATAACGCACATAACATTGGCCGTGTTTTGTCAGTTCTATGTCCAGTTCGTTCAACACGATGTTGAATAGCAACGGACTGCCCTGCGTAATGCCTTTGCATCGTTTTGCCAGCTTGCCATTGATGCTGATTGGTGCCCGGATAAGCTTCCGAATCAGTTTCAAGGTGAGCGGGCATTTTAGAGGTTTATTGAAAACATGGAAAAAAAGTGGTTCTTCCGAATAATGAGTACTTTTTTAACCGCTGAGAAAACGCCAAGAAACGCCGAGAAAAAAATGGTTAATAATGAAACTTGATGAATTAACAAATACAATAATAGGTTTGGCAATAAAAATCCATCGCCAACTTG
>WJMF01000126.1 GCA_014728085.1 Candidatus Zhuqueibacterota bacterium | reverse complement strand
CTTTTTTAACGTGGTTATTTCAAAAACACACATCAGTTCACCCGTAACGATTTATTTCCCGGCCTCAACGGGGCGGAATATCACAGGCCGGGGCAATGCCCTGATAAACAAAACACCAGAGATTCAATCCCTGAAGGGGTGGAATCAAGCTAAATCGGGACGAACATTTGCAATAGTGAATTCAAATTTAAAATTATCTCTCTTTAAAACAACATATTAACATTATTCCAACAACCTATTTGTCAAAAAAAATAATAAAATTTTTCAACAAACTTTTGCAATTCAGCATATATGTTTGTATTCTAGAGAAATAGAAAAGTTTTCTGCAACCTGGCAAGCAATATCATTATTTTCTAATTTGATCAATCAGTTAATAAATCCCCGGGAAAGACTTTATGGATTTTGAAAAACTCAAAAAGCAGCTGCAAGAATTTGCTGACCGTCGCGACTGGAATCAATTTCATTCACCCAAGAATCTAAGCATGGCGTTAATTTCTGAAGCAGGCGAATTGATTGAACATTTTCAGTGGTTAACAGAAGAACAATCTCAAAGCCTCGACAAAGAGGAACTGGAACAGGTTGCCCAGGAAATAGCCGATGTACAAATCTATCTGGTTCGTTTGGCGGATATGCTTAACATTGATCTTGAAAAGGCGGTTCAGCAAAAAATCAAAATCAATGAAGAAAAATACCCGCATCATAAAGTCAAAGGCAGTTCTAAAAAATACACGCAATATAAATAATCCGGCAAAATAAACAATTGTGATAATAAAGGGGCGTTTCAGTGCAAGTCTACTCTGCGACAAAACAACAATTCTCACAGGATGTACTTTCCAATTGTATCGAAGACAAAATCCTTACCGAATACCGGCGCAAGACAGGGTATAGTACCAGCAAAAATGAAATACTCTCCTGGAAAAACTCTTTGCAATACATGAACAATGTATTGATAGCGGCAAAAACACCGGGAAATGCAGGTGTTTCGATTGAGTATAAAATTCCACAATCATCCAAAAGAATCGATTTTATTCTTACCGGAAAAGATAATGAAAAAAAGGACACCGCCGTCATCATTGAGCTTAAACAATGGCAAAAGGCCAGCTTTTCTACAAAAGACGGTATTGTCAAGACCTTTCTGGGTAAAAGCGAACGGGAAGTCGAACATCCCTCCTATCAAGCCTGGACTTATGCAGCCCTTTTATACGACTTTAATGAAACCGTTCGTGAAGAGAATATTGTTTTAATACCCTGTACCTACCTGCACAACTGCGAGAGCTATGATGTTATCAAACACTCCCATTATCGAGAATACATCGAAAAAGCACCACCTTTTTTAAAAAATGATACCGCCAGGTTGGCAACGTTTATACAAAAATATGTGAAATATGGTGATGCGCATATCATGTATCGCATCGAGAACGGTAAAATAAGTCCTTCGAAACATTTGGCCGATACTCTTTTATCCATGCTGCAGGGCAATCAGGAATTTATTATGATCGACGATCAAAAGCTGGTTTTTGAAACTGCCCTGCATCTATGTAAAAAAGCCAAAGAGCAAAAACAGGTACTGATTGTAGAAGGAGGTCCGGGAACCGGCAAGTCGGTTGTGGCGATCAATCTTCTTGTTGAACTAACAAATAGCGACAAAGTCGTGCAATACGTCACAAAAAACTCTGCACCACGGACTGTTTATGAAAGTAAACTGACGGGGACGTTTAAAAAATCCCACATCAGCAACCTGTTCAAAGGGTCAGGCTCCTATGTAGATTGCGACCCGAATTGTTTTGATGCGCTTGTGGTCGATGAAGCGCACCGGCTCAAAGCAAAGTCCGGACTGTTTCAAAACAGGGGTGAAAACCAGATCAAGGAAATCATTCAGGCTGCAAAACTGAGTATATTCTTCATCGATGAGGCTCAACAGGTAACGCTGAAAGATATTGGTGAAAAAGAAACGATAAAAGAATGGGCAGGCAAGTTGGGGGCCATTACCCATGAAATGGAACTGGCTTCACAATTTCGCTGTAATGGCTCTGATGGTTACCTCGCCTGGCTGGATAACATTTTACAAATTCGCGAGACAGCGAACGAGGACATTTCCGAAATTGATTATGATTTCCAGGTTATCGATTCTCCCAATGAATTAAAAGATCTCATTTTCCGAAAAAACAAACGCAACAATAAAGCCCGCCTCGTGGCAGGATATTGCTGGCCATGGGTATCCAAGAAATCGGGAATTACCGGAGAGGATGATATCGTTCTACCCGAATATGATTTTTCCATGAAATGGAATTTGGATGATGATGGTTTTTTATGGTTATTAAAACCCGATTCTATTAACGAGGTTGGATGCATCCATACCTGTCAGGGCCTGGAGCTTGATTATGTTGGCGTTATTATCGGCCCGGATCTGATTGTCAGAAACGGACAAATAAAAACAAAACCGGAAGAGCGTGCAGGACAGGATAGTTCAATCCATGGCTATAAAAAACTATTAAATGAAAATCCGGATCTGGCAAAGCAAAAAGCGGAAAAGATCATCAAAAACACCTATCGAACCCTGATGAGCCGTGGTCAGAAAGGATGTTATATATTTTGTACCGATCATGAGACCAATATATATTTTAAATCTTTACTAAAACAAACAGAACCAGAAAAAGAGAAGGAATCTCAAAGCAAAAACAAAAAATACCCCGGGCTGGATTTTCCTGTCCTTGACAAGAATGAGATAAATCCCTATGTCGATGCGGTTCCGGTTTATGATTTAAAAGTAGCAGCGAGTCGTTTTAGCGAGCACCAGCCCATCGATTCACAGGACTGGGTGGTTCTGCCGGAATACATTCGTCCTTCCCGGGGAATGTTTATCGCCCGTGTTGTCGGCGAATCGATGAATAAACGCATCCCCAATGGCTCCTGGTGTCTCTTCCGCAAAATATCAGCGGGAACACGCAATGGAAAAATTATAGTGGCACAACATCGCGATATCTACGATGAAGATACCGGCGGTAAATACACAATCAAAAAAATATCTCAGCGAAAAAGTTACCAGCGAAGACGGTGAATGGCAGCACAAAAGAATTATCCTGCGACCGGAAACCACAGCTCCCGGATATGAGGATATTATTATTTCGGGTAATGAACTTGAGGCGTTTAGGATTATTGCAGAGTTTGTGATGGT
>WJMF01000125.1 GCA_014728085.1 Candidatus Zhuqueibacterota bacterium | reverse complement strand
CTTAGCCATGGATCAATTCGACTTTGATTCGGTCCTTTTTCCGGTCAATTTTGTCTGCTGGTATGAAGGCAACTTTGGCCCCCGCGTGGTTGCAAAAGCCAAAGAAAAAAACATGGGTATTCTGGCCCTTAAAGCCATGGCGTTTACCCGCGTTCCTGAAGGAGAGGAAAAACCCTACGAAAGATTGTGGTATGTTCCTATTGAAAAAGATGATCTGGCCAAACCGGCTCTAAAATTCACCCTTTCTCAAGGCACCACTGCAGCTATCCCGCCCGGAGATGAACGGTTTTTCTTCAAAGCAATCTCTCTGGTTAAAAATCCAAACAGGTTGACCGAACCGGAAAAAGAAAAACTGCAAAAAGAGGCAACCGGCGTAACACCGCTATTCAAATCAGACGTATAAATCACAGGCATGACAGAATGCGAAAGAAAAGTCCGGGGAGGTTAACCATAACTGCATTGCTTCAATTTCGGCGATCATGAACTGTATATAATTTTCTGATGACGAACTGTTTGCCCTGCAAAAATGTCTTAAAAGCCCAAAGAAACGGAGGGAACGGCGCATGAAAAGAGGTTTATTCCTTTTACTATTTATATGCATCGCAGTACAGATATCCTCGGCACAGCCCACTATTGGAATGAACGATTTGCTGTCGTTTCTCAACATCAAGGGCACCTATGAATTCAGCACCTCTGCCGATATTAAACTGGATCTGCAAACAGCGGGAGAAAACCGTACCTGGGATTTTCGCGCTATTGATATGGGCTTTACCTATAAGGAGCAGAATCAGCTATTAACTTCGGACAACCATACGTTTGCATGGCATTCGTCCAAGGCCAATTACCTGCTGCAAAATTCCATACCGCAGGATACCGTCAACAGAGTCTTAACCTTTCTCAACATCAAGGCGGATCGCATTGAAATCGACTCGAGATTGATCAGAAACCCGTCGTCAACCATGATATCGGGCACACATCCTGACGATTATATTCCCCTGCCACTTTCCTACGGTACCCAATGGCAATCCATACGCATCGACACCATGCTGTGGAATGACGGACAACATATCGCCACCACCTTTTATGACAATTATATCGATGCGTATGGTACCCTGCGACTGCCACTGGATGATTTTCACTGTCTGCGCTGGCGCCAGATGGCCACCCGCATTCTTGACGGCGATACCACGAGCTATATCGAATATACCTGGATCGCCAAAGAGAACATCTTTGTCGCAAAAGTTCAAAGTAAAGCAGGTGAAACTGATCCCAACTTTGATCAACCCGGCTGGGTCGAACGATTCACCGGATTAACAACAGGATTTGGCGTAAAAACGTATAAAAACTTACCGGAAATTTACCGGCTTGCTCAAAACCATCCCAATCCCTTTAATGCCACAACCAGTATTGAATTTTTTACACCTGGATATGGCTGGATTGAATTGAAGCTGTTTAACACCGGCGGGCAGGTTGTAAAAACCCTGATTTCCGGTCACCGCCCCCCCGGCAAACACAGCGTTCGCTGGGATGGTAAGGATATGAACGGCAATAAAGTTGCAAGCGGTCTCTACATATACCGCCTTATATCGCCAAACCATATCCAGTCCCGAACCCTGGTCTATTTAAAATAAACATTCTCTATAATAAAGAGCTATGCAAATCATTTTCAAACGAAAAAGCAAAGACCCTGTAAAATTATCAGAGAAACGGGCCGTGGTGCTTTATTCGGAAGAAGAAAAGCTGCACTCGCCGAACCGTGAATGGAATTTTGGACGCACGATGCCCTATCCGGAAAACGAGGAACGGGGGCAAACCATTATCAACACCATAAAAAAACATGACTATGGCAGCCTCTTGCATCAAACCCGCCAATTCGATGATTCGTATATCAAAGCCGTTCATGACAATGACATGGTGCAGCACATAAAAAGCTGCATGGACCTGGATGAGGGCCAGGCCGTATATCCTCATGTTTTTCCCTACCACCAATTCTCCCGTCGCGGCGATGTCAACCTTCGCGCCGCGGGATATTTTTGCTTCGATGTTGGAACCCAGATCCAAAAGCACACCTACAGGGCTGCCAAAGCGGCTGCAGATATTGCTCTCGATGGCGCCTTGTGCATCAGGGAAAAGCGTAACAATATCGTCTTTGGTCTTTGCCGGCCGCCCGGCCATCACGCCGATTATAATGCTTATGGCGGCTATTGCTATTTCAACAATGCTGCCATCGCCGCCAATGTCTTGGCCGGCGACATGCGAACGGCCATTCTGGATCTGGATTTTCATCATGGCAACGGAACCCAGGGATTATTCTATGAGAATCCGCACATCCTCTACGTTTCTATTCACGGAGATCCACGTGTCACTTATCCCTATTTCAGCGGTTTTGCCGATGAAAGCGGCTCACGTCTGGGGCGCGGGTATAACATTAATATCCCTCTAACCGGCCACGTAGATGATAAGGTCTACAGAAACCATCTCAAGGACGCTCTGAAAAAAATAAAAGCATACGGAACGGAAATTCTCATTGTTTCTATAGGCTTTGATACCTATTATGCAGACCCCCTGGGAGATTTTGACCTGAGTTCCGGTTTTTATCATGAAATGGGATACCGCATTCAGCAAAATTTCCCCTGTACGCTGGCTCTCCTGGAGGGAGGTTATGACATCGAAGACCTGGGTCTCAACGCGGTAAATTTTTTAAAAGGGCTTTTGGGCTGAATTCCGGCCACGACCGCGACGACAGACCAGATAGAAAAAATTGCAACCATCACCCCTGGAACCCTTGAAAAAGTTCAAAACGATACGGCACGGCTTGTCAATCAGAATCCATAGAAACTTGCTGGAAAGCATGTATGAAAAATCGCTATTTCCTTATCGCTTCGCTGGGTATGTCGTCATGGGCATTTTCGACCGGTCATTACGGCATGATCCCGTTTTTCATCTTTGCATTTATTGCCGCGCATGCCGTAAGTCAGGAAACGGTGGTCTGGGTATTCATCCGCACACAAGAGCCAGCTGCCCTTGATCCGACCGGCTGGCGGTCATGGAACGTAAAACCGGCATTGTATGCTGAATATCAGTGTTATGGGCCGGGCTCCGACACGTCAAGACAAAACACCATTTCAAGGCAGCTCAGCGATGAAGAAGCACAGGCATATACGATCTCCAATATTTTCTCTCGCAAGTCCTTTGTAAATAATTCAGGATGGTTTTATATAAAGATCATTTAATAAATTGAATAAAGAGACTATTTCAACAATGCAAACAATGCAAAAATTATACGAGCAACGCCTCAGCCGTTACCTCACGGCTATGCGCAATGAAAAACCCGACAGGGTACCCATTCGTCCATTTGTGGCTGAATTTGCCGCTAAATATGCCGGCTTTACCTGCGAGCAAGTCACACACGATTACAACAAGGCATTCCAGGCGGCGATAAAATGCGCTGCTGATTTCGACTGGGATGCGGTAGTGCCCAATATGGTCTATGTCTGGACCGGATTGACCCAGGCGATCGGCTTGAAATACTATGGAATCCCGGGCATTGACATCCCGCCCGACGTCGGTTTTCAGTACAAGGAACCGGACGAAGAGAACGCCTTTATGAAAGCGGACGAATACGATGAGCTCATCGATGATCAAACCTTTTGAAAGTAAACCGATGCGTACATATAAAATAATAGGATTATTTTGTTCTTTCTTGCTGGCCTGCCAGGGGCCGCAATCAGAGTCCCCGCGCCGTATACCCGGATACCGCGGCATCTGGTTTACCCTGGGTCAGTTTTATCCCTATGGCGACAAATACTCCGGTGGCCTGGGAACCTATACCGCCAAACATCATCCTCTGGCGATCTATTCAGCCCGGGCCCAAAAAACCTTTTTTGTCTATGGCGGCACCACCTCTGCTTCACAACAACACCTGCTGGCCATGATCGGATATTACGATCACCAAAAAGACAAAGTGCCAAATCCCGTTGTGGTACATGACAAACAAGGTGTTCAGGATCCTCATGATAATCCCTCCCTGAGTATGGACGACAGCGGACACTTGTGGGTTTTTGTCAGCGGGCGCGCCCGGGTGCGCCCGGGATTTATCTACAAAAGCTCAAATCCGTTTCAAATCAATGGGTTTGAAAGGATAGACTCGCTGGAATTCGCCTATCCGCAACCCTGGTGGATCAAGGACAGAGGCTTTATAGTCCTGTTTACCCGTTATACACGCGGCCGGGAATTGTACTGGATAACCAGCAAAAATAGAATGTCCTGGTCACCGGCGCAAAAACTGGTCAACGGCGGACACTACCAGATGAGCAACCAGAGACAGGGGACGGTAATCACCGCGTTCAATTCACATCCGAAAGACGGTTATGTTGACGGTCGTACCAATCTCTATTTTTTAAAGACAAACAACCTGGGAAAAACCTGGAGAACCGCAGATAACACCATCGTCAAACCGCCTCTTGAGAGCTTCAACAACGCGGCTCTGGTCCGGGATTATCGTTCAGAAAACAGGCTGGTCTATCTTAAGGATATCGGCTTTGACCGTCAGGGAAAACCTCTCCTGCTCTATATCACCAGCAACAGCCATAAACCCGGCCCGGAAGGTTCACCCCGTCAATGGACTCTGGCACACTGGAACGGGAACAGTTGGCTATTTCATATTATTACAGAATCAACACACAATTATGATATGGGCTCCCTGTATGTCGAGAAGAACGGTATATGGAAAATTATTGCACCAACCGAACCCGGCCCGCAGCACTGGGGTACGGGTGGTGAAATCGCTATCTGGACGAGTGATGATAAAGGCAAAACCTGGCAAAAGAAAAAACAAATAACGCGAAACAGTGCCCGAAATCAAACGTATATTAAAAGGCCCCTGGATGCCCATCCAAAGTTCTATGCCTTTTGGGCGGACGGCAATCCGGATTCACTTTCACTGTCGCGTCTCTATTTTACCGACAAAACAGGTAAAAACATTCGCATACTGCCTTATGAAATGGAACTGAAACTCGAATCACCAAAATATTATAACATAAAATAAATTTAATCAAAGGTGCCAAACCGTCGTTATGAAAGCGTCCTTTTTCGACATCCTTAAATCTATTGCAGCCAATCCCCAAATTGTTCTGGCCAGGCCAGGGGTAAATACTTTTCTTGTTCGCTATATGCAGAAATTTACGCCGCAAAAGGTCGGCGGTAAAGTGGTGCTGCATTCGCACCTGCCACCCCTCAACAGCATCGCCTATAAGCGATTTGTGGATGAGCATCTTTTACAACAGAACCACAAACCCTCCCACGCTCAAATCGGCATCACCAATGTGTGCAAACAAAACTGCGCCTATTGTTATAACAAAGGTCGCAGCGGGACGCCAATGGATACCACCACAATCATTGAAACCGGTAAAAAATTAATCGATATGGGTGTCTTCTGGCTTGGCTTTACCGGGGGTGAGCCCCTGATGAATCCGGACCTCGTCCGGATCACAAAAAATCTTGGTGATCGCTGCTCGCTAAAATGCTTTAGCACCGGAATGGACCTCACCCCAAAGCTGGCAGCCGAATTGAGAGATGCCGGTCTCTTTTATTTCTCCATCAGTCTGGATCATTATCAAGAAAAAGTGCACGATACGATTCGCGGTTATCGGGGCGCCTACCGGGCAGCGCTGCAGGCCATCGAAATTCTGAAAAAGCTGGAAAATGTTCACGTCAGCGTTTCTGCCGTCTTTAACAGGAGCATGTTTGAAAACCAGGATTTGATACGGTTCATCCGTTTTATCGAAAATCTGGATATTCATGAATTATGGCTAAGCGAGAGCAAACCCGCAACGGCATCGCTTTGCAGGGATGAATCGATTATCACGCCGGAACAACGGCAATCTATGGTTCAGTTTCAGGACCAATACAACAAAAAAGCCAGGATGACTCTTAATTATCTCAACCATTTCGAAGGCAAGGAAAGTTTTGGCTGCAATGCCGGCCATAAGATGGTCTATGTCGACGCTTATGGAGAGACCAGCCCCTGTGTTTTTATCCCTATGACCTTTGGCAATGTCAAAACCCAACCCGTGGAGCAAATTGTGTCGACAATGCAGGCCTGCTTTCCGTCAGAGGACTGTTGTTTTATCAACAAGAACTACCGAACCCTGGCAGAACTAGATCAAGCCCTGCCGCTGGGACCGCAGCAATCTATTGACGTGTTAAAACGAATACCCTTTGGACCCTATGGCTCTTTTTTTAAAGCCTTTTATGGAAAAGCAAAGGCCCGACAATGAATATTAAAATATATAAACCCTACAGCCTGATCCTGGCCCTTTCATTTGCCCTGGTGGCTCTTTTATTCCTCCTGATCCCTAACCAGGTCATACAATTTTTCAATTCGCTCTCCAGCGGAATTGGATTACCCCTCGCTCCATTGCCGGTAAATGCATTCTACAGAATCCTCGCTGTTGGGTATATGTATCTGGTGACATGCTTTGCAATCCAGATGTACAGAGTCCCCCAACAACGCCTCTATGCTGCATTATTGGCCCATGCCAAGTTGTTTAGCGCTGCGCTTTCAATATTGTTTTTCATTTTTGATCAGCCATTTTTAATTTATCTTTGTAACGCCGTTATCGATGGGGCGATTGGCCTGTCAGCGCTCTGGTTCTTTAGTAAGCTAAAGCAGTCCGATGAATTTTAGACTTTTACTCATCAAAACCTATATCCCCGATTTTATCCGCAAAAAAATACTCGTCCACCTTTTCAGACGAACAGCCGCGGCATTTGAAGTTCCGATGCCGCCTCTGCCGGCCAACTGCCCTGATATCTTGCAGGCCTACGCGCGCTTTACCCGGCAACAAGCTGCTAATGTTAATGCCCAAGGAAAAAATAAAAGTGCCCTGAATCAGCGGCTGTTCGAACAAATGCAGCAACTGGGCACCTCCTGCCGCAAACGACTCGGGTTGCAAACCGAAAAACAAGCCGTACAGGCGCTTCAACTCATCTATCGTTTGATAAACATTGAAATAAAAACGACCCAGGACCGCCTTTTTAGAATAGAAAAATGCTATTTTAGTAACTTTTATTCACCTGAAACCTGTAAACTGATATCAGCCATGGATCGTGGCATCGTCAGCGGCTTAACAAATGGTCTGCATCTCGAGTTCGAAGAGCGCCTGACCGAAGGAAACTCATGCTGTCTGGCCCGTATATCTGAAAAGGAAACGAGATGAAAACAGTTCTGATTATAGGCAGCGGTGCCGGTGGCAGCACAATTGCAAACGAGCTCGCTTCCGATTTTGAGGTAACCGTTCTGGAAGCAGGAAAACCCTTTACGCCGTTTAAAGGCAATTTCGCTCTGCTCGAAAAACTTCGCTACAGCCGCCTGATGCGGGACGAACGCATGATCCAGTGGTTATTCCCGGCCATGAAGGTGCGAAAAACATTGCAAAACATGGTACTCGTTACCGGTTCCGCAACCGGAGGCTCTACCGTTCTGAGCACCGGTACCGCTTTACGAAACGATACCGCTTTGCGGGCCATCGGTCTCGATCTGGATGAAGAATTCGCAGAGCTTGACGCCGAAATACCCGTCACGGTTCAGCATGAAAAGTTGTGGTCACCGATGACAAAAGCCTGCTTTAAAGTATGTGCGGATCTGGAACTCTTCCCTGCCCCGCTCGGCAAAATGGGCAATTTTAACAACTGCAAAAAATGCGGTCACTGTCTGCTGGGCTGTCCTCACGACATAAAATGGGATAGCCGTCAGATACTGCAAAGAGCGCTGCAAAAAAATGCCCGCCTGATCACCAACGCCAGAGTCGAAAATCTGATCAGACAGGGAAACACAATTACGGCAGTCAAGGCCAGAGTCGGGAGAAAAAAGAAAATCTATAAAAGTGATATAGTTATACTGTCCGCAGGAGGTCTGGACACCCCCTTGCTGCTACAGAGCGCTGGTGTCAATTGTCCGTCAACGCTTTCAGTTGATCCTGTCTATTGCCAGGCAGCCCTGATCGAAAACAGCAATCAGCATCGGGGCCTCTGTATGCCGTTTTCCATCCGACGACAAGGCTATATGATCGCCCCTTATTTCGACACCCTGAGTTTCTTTTTCAACAAAAAGTGGTTGCATTCCTCAAACCATATCTTTTCATTAATGATAAAGCTGGCGGACGAAAACAGCGGCAAAATAGATAAAAAGGGCGTGGACAAAGGGCTTGGCACCATTGATAAAAAGTATCTCGGAGAGGCAAAAGAGCTGTGCCGGGATATTCTGAAAACCATGGGGGCAAAAGAGGTATTCGATGGAACGCTCAACGCCGGACATCCGGCCGGTATGTTACCCTTATTACCGGAACATATAGAAGACATGCATCATCCCGCTCTGCCTGAAAACTGTTATGTTGCAGACGCTACCTTGCTTCCCCGCTCCCTCGGTAGTCCGACGATTCTGACCATCATGGCTGTGGCCAAACGCGTTGCCCGGAAAATAAAGGACATAAAATGACACCGTCAAACATACCCCGCAGACAGTTTGTCAAGAATTCCATGCTTTCTCTGGCTGCACTCGGTACAGCCTGCCATTTGAAACAAGAGAAAAAACCCAATATCATCTGCATCATGACCGATGACCAGGGCTGGGGTGACCTGGGAATTCACGGCAATCCCTATGTGCGAACACCGACCCTGGACAAGCTGGCTCTCTCCGGCGCGAGGTTAAACCGCTTTTATGTCAGTCCGGTCTGTGCACCGACAAGGGCCAGTCTGCTGACCGGGCGATATCATCCGAGAACCGGTACCCATGGCGTCACGCGAAGAGAAGAAATGATGAGACTGGATGAAACCACCATTGCTCAGACGCTTCAAAGCCATGGCTATGCAACCGGATGTTTCGGAAAGTGGCACAACGGTGCGCATTATCCCTATCACCCGAACGGCAAAGGATTCGATGAGTTTTTTGGCTTTTGCGCCGGTCACTGGAACAACTATTTCAACACCTCTCTGGAGCACAATGGTCAGGAGGTCAAGACCCGGGGATACATTGCCGACGTTATCACAGATGAGGCGATTAATTTTATCAATACCCATCGGGACCGGCCTTTTTTTTGCTATATTCCCTACAACACGCCTCATAGCCCCTTTCAGGTACCGCAATCCTGTTTTGAAAAATACAAATCCATGCGCCTGGATGACCTCACGGCTTCGGTCTATGCCATGTGTGAAAACATAGATGATAACGTCTCCCGAATCCTCGATACACTGAACAGCTTACAGCTGGAAGAGGATACCATCGTCGTGTTTCTCTGCGACAACGGCCCCAACTCTGACAGATACAACGGCAATATGCGGGGCCGAAAAGGCAGCTTGCATGAAGGCGGTGTCCGCGTGCCGTTTTTTATACGCTGGACCGGCCATATAGAGCCCGGTCTTGTTTTGGATGAATTGACTGCCCATATCGATTTGCTGCCGACGATACTGCGATTGTGTAAAATCCCGCTTCCGGGTAAAGATATAATAGACGGCAAGGATCTTTCTCCATTGCTGTTGCAAAAATCTTCAACCTGGCCCGACCGAATGATTTTTCACAACTGGCGGCAAAGAGGAGCCGTGCGGACAAATCGATACCGATTGGTCGTTGATAATGAAAAAACAGAGCTTTATGACATGCTCACCGATCCGCAGGAAAAACAGGATATCAGCACCCTAAATCCGCAAAAAACCGCATCGCTAAAAAAAGCCTATGATGAATGGCTTGCTGAGGTGACGAAAAATGGATATGACTCTTTACCGATTCCCATCGGTTATGAAGAACGGCCTTTTGTGGAGCTGCCCGCTCATGAGGCGATCCTGCTTAAAACCAGCGAAAAAACCGGTATTTCCTACAATGACCGGCAGGGCTGGGCCAATGACTGGGTAACCAACTGGACGGATATCCGTGCTTATCCCTGGTGGCCGGTCGACATTATGGAGGACGGATTTTATGAAATTTCATTAAAATACACCTGTCCCGCAACCGATATTGGATCCCGAATCCGAATAGAAATCGGTCAATCGATTTTGGAAGGCAGAATAACCAGGGCCTATGATCCCCCGGTTAAACCAAGCCCGGATCGGATTCCCAGAAAAGAAGTATATGAAAAAAGCTGGGCACATCTCAACCTTGGAGCTCTCTTTCTCAAAAAAGGCCAAAAACACCTGATTGTGCGGGCATTATCCAGGCCGGGAAACCAGGTCATGGAACTGAAATCTGTAATCGTTCAACGCCGGGAAAAAATATAATTTATTTCTTGTCCGCCATTGCTCATCTGAAACCGATAAAGAAAAAGAGACGTATAAAAGACGAATGGTATAAAGCCGCCAGGGATCAAAAAAAAACAATCTTTTTATTGCTTATAACGATGGCGAACTGCTGTGTTCATTTCTAATTTTACAAGAGGAGACAAGTGCAACGCAAATTAAACGAACCGGGATTTTTCAAATCCCTGTTTAATGAGCTCAAGGCGTTTTTTAAAAATTTGTTCGAGGGAGACCTTAAGGAAACCCTGAGGCTGGAATTTCAAGAGTTGAAAGAATTCTTTATCGATGAAGAACGCCAGAAACGCCTCAACAAAATGGGAAAACTGCGAAGATGGCTGGTGATGTGGTTCTGGCTGGTGAGGGCGTTGCTGGTTAAATTGAGTGCGATTCGGCGCGTATTTTTGATCATCTCTATGTATCTCCTTCTAACCGGACTTGGCGATCCCGATTCAGAGATTAAATTAATTTTCAGCATGCTGGTCGTTCTTTATGTCCTGATGCTCGAACTCAAGGATAAATTGGTTGCCCGGGATGAGCTGGAAGCCGGACGCAAAATTCAGGACGCTCTCAGTCCGGTTTCTGATCCTCATATTCCCAATTGGGACGTCTGGTTGTTCACCCGTTCAGCCAATCAGGTTGGCGGCGATCTGGTTGATTATATGCAAATTTCTGATGATCACTTTTATCTTGCCCTTGGAGATGTCGCCGGCAAGGGATTACCCGCAGCGCTGTTTATGGCAAAGCTGCAGGCAACGGTTCGGGCGCTGGTACCGGATTGCTCCGATATTCGGGATCTCGGATTGCGCCTGAACAAAATTTTTTACCGAGACACCATCCCCAGCAGTTTCTCCTCTCTGATCTACACTGAAATCACCCCGGCAACTGGTCGGGTGAAAATATTAAACGCCGGCCATATGCCCCCTCTGAAAATACACCGGGGAACTATTGAAGAACTCTCCAAAGGAGGCCCTGCTTTGGGTGTCGTTAAGGAGGCAACATACCAGGCTGAAAGGGTTGATCTTGAGAAGGGGGACATACTCTTTATTTATTCGGACGGTATTACCGAGGCGAGAAACACAGATGGCCATTTTTTCGGCGATAAGCGTATGCATCAAATTCTTAAAGCCAACCACCATCTCCCGGCTAAAAAACTGGGGGAGACTCTGCTTAAAAGCGTCGAAAAATACATAGGACAAGCACGGCCTCACGATGATCTCTCTATGATTTGCCTGAAAAGAGTAGCCTGAGTTTTTCTTTTCATCTTGTGTTTAAAATACAGTTTTCTTATTATATTGGGTCATGTCTGCTTTATTTGAAACAGATCTCTTCATTGTCTTCCTTGCTTTATTAACATCAGGTGATGCGGTTTTCTTCATTATGGATGGAATCACTAAAGCAAAAAATGCATCCAAGTCTTTTTTTAGCCCTGAAAATCTGAAGAGATTTGTCAGAGGATTTGAACACAAAGCTCTTGACCGCCATGCAAATCAGAGACAAACGGCTCACGGACATCAAACGCTTCGTCGGCAACACGTCGCAATTTAACGACACGACGATTTTAGTGGTAAAGGTTGACTGAAAACACTCGAAAGGAAAAATAGACCGATGTTGAAAAAGATCCTGCTCATTGCGGAATTTCTCGTCCTCTTTATCTCCTTTCCCCTTGTCGTCTATACCGAATGGTTTTTTATTCCCCGCATTCCCGCATTAATTGTCGTTTCAATATACAGCCTGTTCATTCTGCTCAGGGATAAAACGTTCAGATCAAAAAAATTAATCAACCTCGATTTTAACAAACGCCAATTACGAACGGTAATGATTCGCGCTGCCGCTGTATTTTTCGTTCTGACGATTCTCACCTGGTATATCAAGCCCGAGTTGTTATTCACCTTTGTGAAACAGCGCCCAATCATCTGGCTGGTGGTCATGTGCCTCTATCCCTTTTTCTCAGCCTATCCACAGGAAATTTTATACCGCGCTTTTATGTTTCATCGCTATAAATATCTTTTTGCCAAAAGCGCCGTTATGATCCTGGTCAGTACGGCTACCTTTTCCTTTCTGCACATTATTTACGATAATTCTCCGGCCATTGTATTAACCCTGTTGGGAGGCTATCTCTTCAGCAAAACCTATGATAAAAGCAAATCCCTGACCCTGGTCAGCATTGAACATGCGCTGTACGGCATGATCGTCTTTACCACAGGATTGGGAACTTATTTTTATGAAGGATTTCGTTAAATTGTAACCTTGCTCTACAACCGACAACAATATTCAATTTTAATGTAAACAAATAGAATCCAGAAAAATGATATCAACATTTTCCCGGTTTTACCGTATGCGGCAAAAAAATCTGTTTTTTAGTAAACGGATTGCAGCTGTTATCATCGGGCTGATGCTGCTTTACAATACTCTGTTACCCGCCGGAGACTGGCGCAACATCCGCAACGGCCGCGAAATCCCCTCCAAAACCTACGCTGATCAACCCTATATCGTCAAAACGGACGACGGTGCCTGGCTCTGTATCATCACAACCGGTGCGGGGCTGGAAGGTGAGGCTGGGCAACATGTCATTACCATGCGCAGTAAAGATCAGGGTAAATCCTGGTCCAAACCGGTGGCACTCGAGCCCGCCGATGGTCCCGAAGCCTCTTACGCGGTTCTTCTCAAAACACCCTATGGCCGCATTTATCGTCAGTTCGGCTGGGGCCGTCTTAACCCCAATATGCGGCACGCCAACGGCAGCCAATACCTAAAAATTGATAATTCGGTAACCTCTCTAAAGATCTTTAATCGTTATTTACGCACATCTGAAGCGATTGCACTCTATAAATCATCGCAATCGGCTCAACCGTAATATAAACCCGAAATCGTACTTTGGAATCGATTATGGCAACGAAAAAAGGAAAATCCGCTATGCTTGTTCCCACATTGATAATGATGGTTCTCGCCATCATTTTGCTCTACATAGGCTATCAAAAAGGAGAAGGGCAACATCTAGTCGGTCTCAAAGCGGCGTATAAAATGACTTTGGAAATCTTGCCCCTGCTTATCTTTGCCTTCATCATCGCCGGCATGGCCCAGGTGTTGATACCGCACGCACTGTTGTCAAAATGGGTGGGTGAAGAATCCGGAATTCGCGGATTGTTAATAGGCACCCTTGCCGGGGGCCTGACGCCGGGCGGACCCTATGTCAGCTTGCCCATTATCGCCGGTCTCCTGCGCGCCGGCGCCGGCATCGGCACGATG
>WJMF01000021.1 GCA_014728085.1 Candidatus Zhuqueibacterota bacterium | reverse complement strand
CCTTTACAGGCTGGAAAACAAACGCCATGCCCGTGTGACCCTGACGCATCAAATCAAGGGATATGGTTTGGGAGAGATCAATAAAGCGGATGTCTTTTTCGCCCTGCCACAGGATTTGCCTCAGCAAAAAATTATCAACCTTGACCTCGAGCCGAACGCGGACACGGTTACGGATATCTGGAAACAGGAATTTGCAAGGTTTACATTTAGCGATATCGCGTCCGGAACGCCGGCAGAGTCGAAAATGGTTGTCGAAACGGAAATTTCCGGGATTCACTATTATATTTTTCCCGATCAGGTGGGTACGCTTGACGACATTCCGGCTGAAATCCTCGATCTCTACACGCGTGATGGCAGCAAATATCAAATCAATAGCGAGTATATACAGAAAACAGCTGAGAACCTGATCGGGGATGAAACCAATCCTTACTGGATGGCGAGGAAAATCTTTGATCATGTTCGTAAGACGCTGGAATATAAACTCGAAGGCGGCTGGAACACGGCTCCGGTGGTTTTAAAACGGGGAACGGGATCCTGTTCGGAATATTCGTTTTCCTTTATTGCCCTGTGTCATGCTGCCGGTTTACCGGCGCGCTATGTCGGCGCGGTTGTGGTTCGCGGTGACGATGCCAGCCTGGATGATGTTTTTCACCGCTGGCCGGAAATCTATTTGCCGAATTATGGCTGGATTCCAATCGATCCACAGGGAGGCGATAAAGAGCTGCCGCGGGACCGCGCCATGAACATCGGACATTTGTCCAATCGTTTTCTTATCACCACTCAGGGTGCCGGGGATTCGCGCTATCTGGGCTGGACATATAATACCCATGAAACCTTTATCACCGATCCCCGAATGCAGGTCAATATTGAAACCTTTGCAGAGTGGGAACCCCTGGATTGAGACGTGAAACGGATAAAAATACCGCCAAACATATGCGCACTATAATCTATGCGCAATGTGCAGGTGTGCTGGGACGCCAGCTTTTTATCAGCGGTTTTATGCTGGCTTTTTTATCAAAAATTGAAATTTCCAGTGCTGATGTGTTGGTGCTCCTTTCCCTGCCTCATTTGCTGGTCTTTTTTCTAACCCTGCCCTTTGCCTATCTGGCTGATCGCTATGGGAAAAAATTTTTCGGCGTTCTGGGACTGTGGGGAACGGTTGCGGGATATTTTTTGCTGGTTGTCACCAGCTTGTCGCCCTTGTCGATACAATATGTTATGGTCTGGATCGGGGTTATGGTTTTCGGTATTGGCGTTGCCTTTTTTAATTCCAGCTGGTTTGCTTTACTTGAACCCATCATCCCGCCTCATGTGCGGGGTCGTTTTTTTGGTCGCTTGCGATTTTCCTGGCAATCGGTGGTCATTGTTTGCAATATCCTGATCACGCTCGCCCTTAAGGTTTATTCAGGTATGTCAACCTACCGGATTTTACTTGTTGCCGTCACCGGCCTGTTGCTCGTCAGGGTTTTGTTTTATTATAAAATTCCGGAACTTGAGAAGGTCAGGGAAAAAGATAAAACCTTCCGGCAAGCCTTTATTATGGTGCTAAAGATACCGGGATATTTACCGTTTTGCGCCTATACTTTTTTGTTACTGTTGTTTACCGGTTCCTCTCCGTGGATTCTTGGTTTACTGGAAAAGGATATTCTGCAGTTTGGCGAGTATCAGCTCGTGCTGATGGGAAATTTGCTCTTTGCCGGTTCTCTGCTCGGATTCTATGTCGGCGGGAAAATGGTGGACCGGTTGGGAACGCGCTCTGTGTTTCTCTATTGTCACTTTTTATTCGGGATTATTCTTTTTTTGTTTTTGTTGCGACATCTCTCTCCGGTTTCGCTGATTGTCTATATGGGAATTCTGACAGCAGCCTTTGGATTTGTTCAGGCCGCATCGAGTATTGCGATCACCAGTGAAATGATGGCACTGGTGCCCAAAAAGAACAAGTCTCTGGCAACATCATTTAATCTAATTCTTTTTAATGCCGGTCCGGCACTGTTTGCCATTCTCGCCGGGAAAATTCTCGATTTGAATATCCTCAATGATCAATGGAGCATTTATGGTGTCAGCATGAGTCAATATGATACTTTGCTGCTTGGCAGCAGTATTATGATCGTCCTGCTCGTGGTCACCCTGGGCCTGATTCCGTCGGTTATCGGTAACCATCAATGGGTACCGCGCGGGGAATAATCTTTTGATTTATTGCAAATTTTATTATCTTTAAGGTCGATGCGTGATAGTGTTAAAAAGGAGAAAGTGCGATGATGTTTGTAAGAACCGTTCTGATTTTGTCCCTGCTTGCAGCGCTTCAGCTTGCATGCAACAGCAATAGCAATAGCAGCAATCCTCTTGTCGGGACCTGGAAGGTAAAAGAAATTGACCTGGATTATGCCGACAGCAATGTCGAAGTCGATCAGCAAATTGTCGATCAGATTATCGATCTGGAGATAACCACGAAATTTACGTTTTCTCCTGATGGGTCAACCACGATTAAAAACCGTGCCTTTTCAATAACCGGATTGTATAGCTTTAATCCGGATACAGGCGTCCTGCTCATCAACAAGGATCGAAATTCACCAGAGGGGACAAAATATATGGTGCAAAAATTAAATGATAAAGAACTCGTCATTTTAAGGGATTTGAACCTCCTTGATTCGGAAAAAGCATTTATTCAGTTTTTTTGTGAAAAGGAAGAGACTGGATCCTGAACCAACCGGGAAGCAACAGGTGAAAAAGAAACAAAAGGACATAAAAACAAACCAGTGGCTCGAATGGGCTCGCGAGCTCGAGGCAATGGCCCAAACCGGTCTGACTTTCAGTCACGGTCAATATGACAATGAACGCTTTAAGCGGCTCATGGCGATTGCCGCGGAGATAACGTCCCTGCATACTCTGCTCAGTGAGGATGAAATTCTCAAGGATTTTTGTATGCAATCCGGTTATGCGACGCCCAAAGTCGATGTTCGGGCGGCGATTGTGCAGGATGGCAAGATATTGCTTGTAAAAGAAAGATCAGATCAGTGCTGGTGTATGCCCGGGGGCTGGGCTGATGTGGGCGATGTTCCTTCACAGGCCGCTATTCGGGAAGTGCGTGAAGAAAGCGGTTTCAACGTCGTTGCCAAACGAGTGATCGGCGTTTATGATGCCAATCGCAGCGGCAGGCCTATGGAATTCTATCATGCCGTAAAACTTGTTTATTTTTGCGAAATTATCGGCGGGGAGGCCACAACCAGTCACGAAACCAGTGCTGTTGAGTTTTTTGATTTTGATCATCTGCCGACATTGTCTATCAACCGAACCAACGAAAAACATATCCGGCATGCCAGGGCTTTTGCTGAGGATATCCATCACGATACCTTTTTCGATTAAGCTAAAGCGTTAACCATAGAGCCGGTTTAGGAGCGTAACGGTGCAGGAATTTCATTCCAGAGAGCAATTTGAAGAAATCAACCGGTTTTTGCTGAGCCTGCTTGAGGAGAGTTACATCAGGCCGGAAACCAAACCGTTAAATCGCACTCTGGACAAGAAAGAGATCCACGATATATTTTTTAGAGAACAACCGCCGAAAACGGGAAAACCATTGCAAGCGGTATTACAGGATTTTAAAGATCGAATTTATAAATATTCGGTCCGAACCTGGCATCCTCTCTTTCTGAATCAAATGTTTTCCGGAGTACCCTATCCTGCCGTCGTCGGTGACCTGCTGGCGTCGATGATGAACACGACACTGGCGACCTGGGAAGCCGCGCCTGTCGCCACGATGATCGAGAGAAATTTGGCTCGCTGGATGGCTGATACGGTCGGTATGGCTCCCGGCAGTTCCGGGATTTTTGTCAATGGCGGATCGTTGTCAAATCTACTGGCTCTGACGGTGGCGCGAAATCAAAAATTGGGTCCCGGAATCAGTCAAAACGGTCTGAAAAGCCATAAACAGGGTGTTGTTTTTTGTTCCGAGGCAGCCCACTATTCCCTTTTAAATGCGGTTAATTTGCTCGGTATCGGAATCGATAATATCGTTACGGTTAAAACCAACAGCCGGGGTGAAATGCTGGTGGATGATTTTGCCGCAAAACTAAAAAGTCTGGACGCCTCCCGGCGTTGTTTTGCTGCGGTCGCTACCATAGGGATTACCGTAACCGGAGGGATAGACCCGGTAAGCGATATTCTCGAATTGTGTCGGGAACGGGATATCCATCTACACGTCGATGCCGCTTTTGGCGGAAGCATGGCGCTCTCCTCCCGCGGCAAGCCCTATTTTAGCGACATCGATCAGGCGGATAGCGTTACCTGGGATGCCCACAAATGGCTCTATGTTCCCCTGACGTGCTCGGCCCTGCTCGTGCCGGATACTGCGGTGTTGAAGGATTCTTTTAGCAGCAATGCGCATTATCTCTTTCATCCGCAGGAAGAAAATGCTCCTGAAGCAACGGATGATTTGGGGCGGTACACCATTTACTGTGGCAAAAGATTCGACAGCCTTAAACTGTGGATATTGTGGCATACCATGGGAACAGATGCGTTGCAAAAGTGGGTGGATAATCGGCTGGATCTTACGGACGAATTTTTCAAGTTGCTGGATGATCATCCCGATTT
>WJMF01000124.1 GCA_014728085.1 Candidatus Zhuqueibacterota bacterium | reverse complement strand
TGCCATAAAGCAGTTCAACGCAATCCATCGGACCCTGGCAATCCGGGTGATAGATCGATACGTATTTTGCAACTTTGGGATAGTCTTTAAAAAGCTCGATATATTTAGATGTCATATCAAGCGCTTTTTTGCCCAGGGCGGTATCTATTCGGGGAACTCCCCGGTCAACGATTTTCCGTATTTCTTCCCGTCCGCCGGCAATGGGTTTGCTGGTGGGCAAGGTATTGAGTTCTTTATCCATATAAAAAAGGTCTGCCCCGAAGAGGCTTGGGAGTATGCCGGTGCCATAATTGCTGCGAACAGACATCAATTGCCCGCTACCTGCGGCCAGCATATCTGAACAACTCTTTAGCTGTTGCAATACCATCAGCTCATCATTCTCAAAAGTGTCGTTTACAGATATCCGCAAAGCTTTTTTGGATTTAAAAACTTCATTGACCGGGCTATCCGGCCAATCGATAGCCGGTGGATGCTTTTGGCTGCGGTTCGGTGTAAAAATGGGCTGCTCTGTTTTTTGCTGCCAAAAGTCAATCCAGTCTCTTTTGAGTTGATCTTCTACATCCGGATCGATACGATCTTCCAGGTCCTGTAAATAGATCTGCAATTCTTTCCTATTCATTTTCTTCGGACTCCTCTCCTTTTTGTCCCTGCTTTGCCAGCCACCGCAATCCGGCTTTGAAAACGATTTCATGTCCGCCCTCGAAGAGAGTTATACGAGAGTGGTTGGAATGCCGTCGCAGCAATACTTTTTTGTCACCATACTCAGAATCGTTCAATTCCGGATCATAAAGATGGGAAGGTATGCTTTCCTGCCTGACAATAGCGTCAATTTCCCGATCTGAAAAGCGGTGACCAGGCAGTGCAACAGCATTAAAAGCACGCATGGCATGACTGACCGGCACGCTGCCCTCATGACCATCATGAATCCCGGCGTTGATATCCAGCTTGACCCCTAAACGATGATTGAGAAAGGTAAGCGGTGAACGTTGAGCGCAACTGCTGTCTATCAAAGCCGAGGATCCGGGAACGCCGCCGACCGAATTTTCGATATCAGCAGCATATTTTGGTTTACGTTCAAGGGATTCAAAATACCACACTTTGAGATCTACAACAGGCACCCACGCCGACACCCCGGCCCATAAATCCGGAACTTTTGCTGCCATCAATAGGGCCATA
Organism: Candidatus Zhuqueibacterota bacterium; assembly: GCA_014728085.1. Lineage (GTDB taxonomy): Bacteria > Zhuqueibacterota > Zhuqueibacteria > Residuimicrobiales > Oceaniaggregativiventaceae > Oceaniaggregativivens_A. Next base: position 19,399 of record WJMF01000124.1, on the reverse strand, counting down.
TGCCCTCCGCCGGAAACACCGATCAGGTAAATGCGCTGCTTGTCGATTTCGCAAATAGAAGAGGCATACTTGACAGCATCGATGATATCCTGTATCGCATATTCCGACCCCGTGGCTATGGGATGGGTATTGGGACCGCGAAAATCGGGATGAATAAAGGCCCACTGATGTTTGATGCACCATTCCGCATAGGGTATGCTCTCTGGCTGCATATAATCACCGGACCAGGTATGCAATGCCACCAGTAAAGGCACGGCAATGTCGGTTTGGGGTGCAAAAAAGAGAGCCGGCTGGCGGCTATGATCAATGCTACTGTTGTAGTGAATCCGGATTACCTCTTCAGGCCATTGTTCACAGTGTGCTTGAGGGGATACATGCTGAATATAAATGCAAAAAAGAGCCGCGAAAAGCATACTGATACCACTCCGCTCTGTCACTCGATGAATAATATCCTCCCTTCTCCTCTTTTTCATCCATCTGCACTCTATTCAAACAGCGGCCAGTCCTGATTGTTTGTCCTGGCCTGGCGAAAAATAATTTCAGCCTTTTCAATCACTTTTGGATATTGCTCCGCAAGATTGTGGCTTTCACTGATATCCTTATCCAGATTATAGAGCTCTATCTTCGTATTCGGTAGAATCCGCACAGCTTTCCATTTGCCCATTCGTATCGCTTGTTTTTTGGGCCTGCCGTGGAATTCCCAGTACAGATAAGCGTGCTCTTTTTGCTTTCGGGGTTGATTCAAAAGCGAGGGCAAAAATGAAATCCCATCGATATTTTCAAGAGCCGGAACATCAGCGAGTTGGGCAAAGGTAGGCAAAAAATCCCAGAACGCACCGATATGGGTATTTTCACTACCGGCCCGGATTCGAGACGGCCAACTGGCAATCATGGGGACCCGTATGCCGCCTTCATACAAATCGCGTTTTATTCCCCGCAGGGGCCCGTTGGAATTATGAAAAGCAGGGTCAGACTTGCCTTCTTGATGCGGACCGTTATCGCTGCTGAAAATAATCAAAGTCTCCTCGTCGAGTCCGAGTCTTTGCAGCTGTTGGTTTATCCTGCCGATATCCCGGTCCATGCGCGTGATCATGGCCGCACGCCCTTTTTCCGGCCCGGGCCACTCTTTATCCCGGTAGATGCCGTAATCCGGAACCTCCATACCATTCCGACCAAACACACCGCTTGCTTCATTGTTGGCATGGGGAATGGTATAGGCGAGATAGAGGAAAAAAGGCGAGCTTTGATTCTCTTCGATAAAATCGAGTGCTTTGGCGGTAAAGAGGTCATGTGAGTAAACGCGTTTTTCAGTCGCCAGCCCTACCAGCGAGCGTTGTACGGGTTTGTAATACGTCTCGGGACGCTCCACCCTGTTTTCGAGTTTGACCTTTTCACCGTCGTGCCATAAAAATTCCGGATAGTAATTGTGTGCATGCCACATGCTCAAATAACCAAAAAAATGATCAAATCCATGACGGTGCGGATCTTCAGGTGGTGGCGGGTGTCCTACTCCCCATTTACCGATACAGGCGGTTTTATAACCGGCCTTTTTAAAAAGTTTTCCCAAACCCGCTTCATCCGGATCCATGAGTACATTGACATTCCCGCGCACAGTACAGTGTCCGGTATGCTTGCCTGTCAGCAAACTGCAGCGGGATGGTGCACATACCGTGCTACCGGCATAGAACTGCGTGAAACGCATTCCCTCTTTTGCCATCTTATCGAGGTTGGGAGTCCGGATTTGCTGTTGCCCGTAACAACCCAGATCTCCAAAGCCGAGATCGTCTGCAAGAATGAGAATAACGTTCGGTTTACGCCTCTTACCGGATCGGCAGGCTGAAAGCCCCATCATCCCCGCCAATACTGTTTTGGTGAATTGACGACGATTGAATTTTATCTTGTTTTGCATATCAAATCCGAAATTCTTGTTTGCATAAAAATTATGATAATCCTGATAAAAACGAATAGGCTCTTTTATTACAAATTCAATATAATGCAAAGCAGTGAAAATTTCAAATATTTCTTATACAATATATGCATCATCGTCCCGGATATGCCAACGTAATAAAAATGTTCTCCTTCAAACCGAGCCCGGATGGAGATTGTAAACGCTTTATGATACAAAACCGCGGAATCGGATATGAAAATCGATAATCAGGTTGCATCATTGCCTCTTTCTTTTGTATAATAAATTATATAGAATAAAAGGAGGAAACCTGATGAAATCCTTATCTGTTGTTACAACGCTCATCCTGGTTGCGGGGATATTATGCCCACCACTGTTTGCAGCCACTCGGGAACAAACATTCACGGTTCTTGATATGAGCGGTGACTGGGAAGCTGAAGGAGATTTGCCCTGGCAGGCCTTATTGCTCAGCGTGCAGGGGCACGCCAACAAAACCGGCCCCGGGGTTTTTCTCGTTTATCCCGAAAATTTCAAGCATCCCAATGTTAAGGCTATTCTGGATTATTATAAACAGCGCCATTCGTTTAAAACCGATGATATTCGTACAGTCGAACAAGCCGTCCATAAATACAGCGACTATTTCGACGGTTATGTCATCTGGGATAAAGAGGTCCTGCCGACGCTGATGATGGCATTTACCGTTTCCGGACTGGAGAATGCATTGGTGGTTTGCGAAGATTATATCGATCTTGCAGAAGCAACGGGCTTGAAACGGATCGAAGATTTCCGCATGCGCTTTCGCAACAAACCCGATGTGGAAATCTTTCGCTGGGCTTATGATCAGTATTTCGAACGCTGTAACAAAGATATATTGGTTTACCTTGGCGAATGGTGCACCGGACTCAACCGCAAGCCGGGAATGCGCCCCGCAATTGCTGATTTTGGTATTGTCCATCAAGCTTTTTTCACCGATTTATCCGCAAGTCCTGCAGACCGGCAGGAATATCAGCTTGCCGACAGGATTATGAGTGAAATGAATGATTATGCTTATGTATTTGGCTGGCACTCCTATTGCAAGGACCAGGAGCCGGAACATCTGACCATGGTCTCGCGCAATGCGCTGGTAATTGCAGAAGGATTGGCGACCCTGCCCAATATGAGTTTTCATCGTCAGGTACCGGTTTCGAATGATTTTAGCTTTGAGCAAAAATCAACCTACGATAAAAATCCAAGTGTAGAGGATAAAGTATACATCACCCTCATCCAGAGTGATGGTCTTGGCATCGGTTCCTGGCTTCGGCCGGGACGCGGTAAAATCCCCTATGGCTGGGAGACCAACATGGAATGGATCGATTTTGCACCGGCCCTTTTGCAATATTATTACGAAAGTGCTACGGCGAATGATTATTTCATCGGCAGTCTCAGCGGCCCGGGATATTTCTATCCCAAAGCCTATCCCATCGAAAAACTTCCCGGCGCCTTAAAAATGGCGGATAGCCTCATGCGGCGTCTGGACCTGCATGTTTTCGGCATCATGGACTTTTCCCAGGGGGACCGCAAAGTGGGTAATGTGGATCTAACTGAAGAGGTGGTCGACGCCTATTATGAAAACATGACCTATACTCTCGGATTCATAAACGGATATGGACCCGGAAACACGTATGATTTCCGCAACGGCAGACCGATGATCTCCTACAATTACTATGTTGATATTGAAAAAACCGCAAAAGAAGTGGCTGAGGATTTTAAAGAACTGGGCCGAATAAATCCCGATAGACCTTACTTTATCCCGGTTCATGTACGTGAAAACAACGATGTGGAACGCATGGGGACCATTCTTGATTTATTGAGCGATGAATTTGTTATCATCCCCCCGGAGGAATTTATGCTTCTCGCGGCCAAAAAACCAACCATGACCAGCCGCTATCTGGATGATCATCCGGATTTTTCCGGTCACTGGCGTCTGGACAGAGCCGCAAGCAAAAATATCATGCCGACCACCTTTGAACTCGATATCGACCATCGCGGCAATGTCATGACTATAACCACGACAGCGTGGTATCATCGCTATATTCATCACAGAAAATTGCAAACCACCAAAACACTGATTATCGGGGGTAAAGCGGTAAAAAGCCCGGAAGAACGCCCCCGGCGTATGGGCTATCTGGCTGCGTGGACGGACTCGATTTCAACCCGGGCGCGATACAACCAGGAGAGAACCGCACTGATACTAACCACCAACTTAAAAGCTCAGACACAACAGGGAAGCTATCCCATGACCAGCGTCAGCGAATACACGCTGTCTGACGGCGGCATGACCCTGACCGTAACGGAATGGAGAAAAACAAGAGAAAGCAACAAACCGGTAACCGTTTTTGTTTATCGCAAAGAGTTGGAGAGGTTTGATCATTGAAAAGGTACCCCTGACTTTTCTTTTTCCAAAACCATAGCGACGAAGGTAAAGACGGCCTCGGGCTCCGGCAGAGCACTTTTGGCAAAAATCAACAGGGGTTATTTTTTATGATCAGGAAACGGGGGATAACCTGCTCTTTATAATGCCGGCGAAATGTCTGGTAGTCAAGGGCCTCGCTCTGGCGGGTGGATTTAATCGTCCATATCTGAAGGTAACGCCTGGTGATATCATTGCAGGCAACATTCTCACCCTATAGAGGTCTGCCGCGTAAAGACTTGGGAGAACAGCTCTCTTTATCTTTCTTTTTGCCGCTTTGTGGTGGCAGCTGGTATAGCTCGCTGTGTTTTAAGATATCGGCAAAATGCATACCGGCCACTGCAGCGACGAAACGACATCGGGTTTGGCGATAAATTCATCGACGAGCAGGAAACAGTGATGCGACTTGAGAAAGATCACATGGCGGCGACAGCGCATGGCCCGGGTTTGATAGCTGGGATCCGCATTGCCCTGAAAGTATATTAGATTGTCATCTTCGTAAGGGACAATGATGGCTCCGCGGGAATCATGTGATCTCAGTAACTGGGGAGCATCAGAAAGCGTTACGCAGTTGTGAGATTTTGTATGCCAGACCCAATGGGCATGATGCGCCGAACCATAGCCGCTGTAATAGCCGCTCGGCATCAGCATAATTTTGCCTCCGACATGAATATTTTATTCAAGGGCAATAGAGAGAGAACATTTTTTAGACAAGTTAATAAAAGAGCAGCATTTCAAGGTTCTAAACCGGACCGCCCGGTTTAGCCGAATCGGCCCGGTTGGTGTTTTGGTTATTGCAGTTTTTGCAGAACAAGATTGTATCTGGACTCGATTTCCTTATCCTCATCCTTCAACATCTGAATAAACGAATTTTCTTCCGGACTTTGGCGAACGGCAAGAAAATCCTTTTCCGCTTTCGCCTCATCGCCATCTATACCATATCCGATCCTGGTATGGGCATCGAATTCCTTCATTGCATCCTGCATGGTCATTTTGTTGAGCTTGAGAGCGGCTGTTTTCCAATCCTCCAACACCTGTATCAGGACAGAAACAGGCAGCTCCTCCGGCGACAGCTGGTGCAGGCTTTGAATGGTCCTGATCGTCCAGCAAGTTGCCTGCTGATCATATTTTTCATAGGCTTGCAGCAATCTCTCATACACCTCATCGATATCGGACTGTGACGCTTTGATCTCCGCTATCAACTCATCGACAACGGAACGGCTTGCCAGCATTCCGGCCATATCAATCCAGCTGTCAGCATTCGGTTCGGATGCGTTTAAGAGTTTTTCCTCAAGCTGATCTGCATCGATATCATCTCCCAGCTGTTCAAAGTAACGGAGCAGGGATTCACCCAGCACTACCTTGATGGCCATATCATAATACTTGCGGCAAATCTTGAGCATCAGCCGATTGATAAAGATACCTTTGTGGTTTAAATATTCCTGTTTCGAACCCCTTGCCTGCAGTTTTTCCAGACTGTGCATGCCGCGAAGAATGCGTTCGCCTGCGTAAGGGGTAAAAAGACCGAAATGAATGAGATCATACTTTTGCGGATCTTTGCGTTTATCGCGTTTCGGCCATTTCTGGCTGTCGCGCCGTGTTCCGACCGTAAATACATTCATCGCCGGGGTAATGACGCTTTTTCCCTTTTCTTCATTGATATAGGAAAAGGGAAAATCAGAGGCATCGAAATTGCCGGAATGCTTACCCAGAACAACGCTGAACGCACCCACACGGGTCGGCCACAACATATAGGACGAAGAGCCGGTTTTCACGCCTCTCTCAAGCACGCCCTGATGTAACGGTCCGAGTTTATAGAGATGATTGCTTTGATTGGTACCGCTGCCGGCATTATAAAAAGAAAACAAACCCGCAATCAAAAGGCTCGATTTATGATGCGTCGCGGTGTAGGGACCGGCAAACAGAGAACAGGCTTCGCCATGCATCGCTTCGCAATTGGCAAAAAAGACTGAATTTTCTGCGCTAAACTGCCGGCTTATTCGCACGCCCTGCCCGATAAAGCAATCGGTTAATAACGCGCCATCGTTAATGTGGGATCCGGACTGGATAATAAACCGTCGTGCCGTTACACCAGCCCCAATGATCGCAGGGTCCTGTTCACAACCAAGCACTGTTCCTTCCTGCAATTCCGTTGCGCCTTCTATCTTCACAAAAGGTCCGATATTGACATTTAATAAACGGCCGCAATTTGTTAATTTGCTCTGAAATCCAACGCAGCCCCGTTCACCGGAACGGCTTTTTACATAATCATCAATCATAGAGGTCAGCTTGTTGACGAGCTCTTGATCATGCCGATAAAAGACCAGCATATAAGCAATCTGTGCTGACAGGCGATCAAAGATGGGAAGCGAACGGCCTCCCGCTTCATTCATAACCTCCAGTTCCAGGCCATTGCCAAAGGTCGTCTCTCCGTTGACAGCCAAAATATCTACATGACGCACCTCTGAATTGTTTTCAAAATCTATGTTTACCGCATAGCCTAAACGATCGATATAGACATTATCAGCGATCGTGCAGTTGTGCAGTGCACTGTCTCTGAGGCCGCTGGATACAGCGTAACCCCCTTCCAGGCAATGTTCACCCTGCAGCCGGCCGATTCGAATCTCGCCGCTGAATCGCATGTTGATAATGTGATCCGCGATGAATGGCTCCAAAACCTGAACGCCTTGCCAGTCATCTGCCGTACAACCCTGTTCTTCAAGTTTTCTGATTTCATCACTGGTTAAGGTTCTATAAGACATATAAACCCCTTTTAAATTTCAAACTGTCTCCAGTCGACATTATCTTTTTCAATATCCTTAAAATAGGCGACGGTACCGACTTTGAGCTCGTGAGTGGCATCATTATCCACAGCCAGAATACCATGTTGATGCAACTGCAGCATTGAAACCGTCCACATATGATTGACGCCTTCTTCCACGCACTTTTGCAATGCTCTGGCCTTGCCATAGCCGCTAACGATAATCAAAACCTGTTTGGCATCCATAACCGTTCCAACACCTACGGTTAATGCCGTGCGCGGTACTTTATCCGGATCGTTATCAAAAAAACGGGAATTGGCAATCCGGGTATCGTGAGTCAAGGTTTTAATACGGGTTCGCGATGACAATGAAGAGCCGGGTTCATTAAAAGCGATGTGACCATCCGGCCCGATACCGCCGAGAAACAGGTGAATACCGCCGACAGTCTTGATCTTCTCTTCATAATCGCGGCAGGCTTTTTCCAGGTCTTTGGCATTACCGTCCGGAATGTTGATGTTTTCCGGCGGAATATCAATATGATCGAACAAATGATGGCGCATAAAATAGTGATAGCTCTGGGGGTGATCTTCCGTCAGTCCGACATATTCATCCATATTAAAGGTGATCACGTTTGTAAATGATAATTTTCCCTGTTTGTTAAGCTCGACCATGTTTTTATACGTTCCAACCGGAGATGAACCGGTAGGTAATCCCAGGACAAACGGTTTTTCCGGTGTGGGGTTGAATTTTTTAATTTGGGAAGCGACATAATAAGCGACCCATTTACTCATCAAATCATAGTCATCATGAATGATCATTCGCATAAAACATCCTCCTTAACGATCTTTATTTAAAACAATTTTAACGTCCGCAACCGCGGCGCCATTATTTTTCGAGTGAACAAGTAACGGATTAATATCCAGTTCTGCAATAGATGGGAAATCCAGAGCAAGCTGCGATAATCGGCGCATACAATCTATAATCGAATCGATATCGCTGCGCTCCCGGCCCCGGGCTCCTGATAAGAGAGGATATGATTTTGTTCCTTTGATCATATTATCCATATCATCTCTGGAGAGAGGAATAATGCCGAATTCGACATCTTTATAGATTTCGACATAAATACCACCCAATCCAAACATCAACACCGGTCCGAAAGCCTGGTCCCGTTTGAGTCCCAAAATGACTTCGGTTCCGCCGGCGGCCATTTTTTGCACATATATACCCGCAATATCTGCTTCCGGTCGCTTTTTTTCAACACTGTTGATAATAGCCTGGTAAGCGGTCTTGACCTCTTCAGCATTCTTCAGGTTCAGTTGTACCCCGCCGACATCGAATTTATGAGCAATATCCGCAGATACAATCTTTAAAACAACCGGATAACCGATCTTGTCGGCAATCGAGACCGCCTGATCGCCGCTTTTCGCCAGCTTACCGTCCAGTACCGGCAGACCATAAGCCCTGAGAATCTGATTCGCTATATCTTCGGTAAGGAAATCTTTATGGGCCGACTCTATAATCTTTAAAGCGCTTTCACGCTCACAATCGGAACACGGTGATACCGCTTCTTTTTTCTGCTGTAGGGATTGTTGAAAAGCAAAAGCACGGGAAAACGACGTACACATGGATTCCGGCAGAATATAATGCGGAATATTGTGCCGCTGTAAAATATCAATCCCTGAAGAGACATCGGTCTCACCCATAAACGACGTATAAACCGGTTTTTCATGCCTGGCCGTAATTTCACACACCTTATTGGCAATAGAGTCGATATCGGTCATGGATTGAGGGGTTAGAATCACCAGCGCACCATCGACCGCACCGTCCTCGAGAGCAGCTGAAAGCGCGGCATCATAGCGGTCTGCTCTTGCATCGCCGATAACATCCACCGGATTTTTTATGTTTGCGGTTTTGGGAAGATGTTTCTTGAATCTTGCGGTGGTGGATTCGGAAAATTCCGCCAGCTGCAGGTGTTGCTGAATCGCTGCATCCGTTGCCAGAACCCCGGGGCCGCCGGCATTGGTAATGATAGCAACGCGATTGCCTTTGGGCAGGGGTTGATACGCCATGGCAATTGCGATATTGAACATCTCTTCGATATTTTGACAGCGAAGTATACCAGCCTGTGCAAAGGCGGCGTCGCAAATTTCATCGCTTCCCGCCAGTGACCCGGTATGAGAAGCCGCAGCAGCAGCGCCCTCGGTGGTTCGGCCGGACTTTAGAATGAGAATGGGTTTGCCGGTATCCGCAATGATATTCGACGCCGTATTTAAAAGCGCTCTGCCGTCACTGATTTCCTCCAGATAAAGCAGAATCACTTTGGTTTCGGGGTCGTCTTTAAGATAATTCAATAAATCGATTTCACTGACATCGGCTTTATTGCCAAAGCTGACGAATTTGGAAAAACCGATATGTTTCGCCAGAGCGTAATCGAGAACAGCCGTACACAAAGCGCCGCTCTGAGATAAAAAGCCTATGTTACCGCGCTCCGGCATTTTACGGGCAAAAGATGCATTCAGATGTACAGCCGGATCGGTATTGATGACGCCGAGACAGTTGGGACCGATGAATGAGATGCCGTATTTATCGGCAATCTCCAGAATTTTTTTCTCGCGTTCAATACCGGCCCCGCCCACTTCGCGGAACCCGGCTGAAATAATAATAACGGATTTTACCCCTTTTTCACCACACTGTTGCATGGCCATATGAGCCACAGAGCTGGGAAATACAATAACCGCCATATCGACCGGATCCGGGATGTCGAGAATATATTTAAAAGACTTGACAGCGGCAATTGAGTTTGCCCCCGGGCTTACCGGATAAACAATACCCTGATAATTATCCTTGAGAATATTCATAAAGATATCATGCGGTACGGTACCCACGGTTCGGTTGGTTCCAACAACAGCAATGGATTCGGGATGGAATATGGTATGAAGATTATCATGGATCTGTTTTCCGGAATCTGACATTCTTCCTCCTAAAGGTGATGAATTAAAGACTTGATGAGAGGCGCCGCGTGAATCGGAAAATTGTTAGCAATACTCTTTACCAGGATGTTCCGAAAACGGACGATGGCCTTTCAGGGCCTGAACAAGGCCTAGCCGAGCTGTTCTGCAATAAAATCAACCGCACCGGAGACGGTTTGCACCTCCAAAGCCCGATCTTCCTCCATCTCAATGCCAAATTCCTCCTCAAACGCGGCCACCAGTTGAATGCTCTGCATGGAATCAGCGCCGAGATCGAATATAAAATTGGCATTGTCGTCGATTTCATTCTTATTAATCCCCAATACCTGACCGATGACTTTTTTAACCCCTTGATTGATCTCCTTTTTATCCATCTTTCCTCCAAAGTTGGTCAAATTTAAACGTTTTTGAAATATAGAGATTTTTTGCAAAGAATCAATATAAAAATCCACAAAGTTTGTTAAATGTTCTAACTTTTTAAAGCAAAAAACGACTCGAGGCGGCTACCGATGCTTTAATCTGATGTTGTTTGTTGCATTGCCAGCGCCACCGCACCCAGCAATGCAGTATGATAGCCAAGCTCACTGAGTACCACTCTTGGAACCGGAACAATCTTTAAATTTTCCTGCATAATGTTTTGAATATCCGCGATCAATTTATCACCACCACCAACACTGACACCTCCACCCAGGACAATGACATCGGGTAAATAGATCGCTGCAATATTCCGCAACCCCTGCCCGAGATTATAGGTCACTTCCTTCCAATAGTCTTCATCTAGGTTTTCTGCAGCCTGTCCATAGACGCGGCGAATACCATTTCCGGAGACCAGCCCTTCCAGACAATTTGTTGCGCCACATTCACATGAAATTCGTTCCGGAAAACGGCAACGGTAAGTGATGCACTGATGGCCGACTTCAGGATGGGCACCGCCCATTCCGCGGTAGAGGGCGCCGTCCATGACATACCCCCCTCCAATCCCTGTTGATACGGTCATGTAGAATAGTTTTTCGGCTTTTGTGCGGCCAAACCGATATTCAGCCAGAGCTGCTACATTGGTATCGACATCGACAAAAAAAGGTCGCTGCCATTCCTGTTCCATGATCTGTTTCAATGGTACATTGCGCCATTGGGGCTGATGCAATGGCGAAACAACTCCGGTTTTCCAATCCAGCGGTCCGCCGATAGCCGCACCGATCGCTATGATATCCTCATCGCGCCGAATCTCTGCGATCATGCGGTTGAGCGAATCAATCCCTTCGTGTAAATCTGCCGGCGTTTCTTCACGCGTTTCCCGTATCAATTCACCCTTTTCGCCGGCAGCAGCGACTAAAATTTTTGTTCCACCGATATCCAATCCGATGTATATTGACATCTGAATTCTCCCGTAATGCTTGTCCGATTCTACTTGTACATATCATCGAATTGACTGAAAAATTCATTACTCTTTTCTTCTTCTTCCGGGGTTTTCCGGCCGATTTCACCGGAAATCATAAAAACAATAAAACTCACCAATAGCTCCATACCGGTATAAAGGGCAAAGGTAGAATCCAAACCGGTTAGTGGCGTCCAGCCGTATTTAAAAAAGATAAAGGTCATAAAGCCAGAAGCCCAGGACCACAAGGCACCCCGCCAGGTCGGTTTGCGGAACAGCATGCCGAGAAGCAATGGCAGGGAAACAGGTCCCAGAATAGCAGCGAACCATTCCACCATGGCATTAAACGCTCCCTGCAGATGAACCGTTAACAGGGCGGCCGCAATGCTTAAAGATCCAAAAACGACCGTTGTGATCATACCGACACGCAGTAGAATCTTGTCACTGGCATTTTTATTAAATGTGCGCTGATAAATATCTTTGGTAAAGACAGCAGAGAGAGCGCTGATGTCGCTATCGATCATGGACATGGTGGCGGCGAACATGGAAGCGATCAGCAATCCAAGCAAACCAGGTGAAACCTGCGGTAAAATTTTCTGCGCCACCAGCATATAGGTATGCTCAGGATTTTCCACATGCCCGATAAGCGAATGAGCAGCCCACATGGGAATATAGACTGCCAACGGGTAGAAGAGAAAAAGGCCTGCTGAAAGCAAGGCCGCTTTACGAGCTTGGCCCGGCTTGCCGATACTGTAGAAACGCTGTGCCAGGCCCCAGGTACCGCCGTTGTAGCTCAGAATAATGACAAAGGAATAGACAAAAAGAAAGGTCGGACTGACGCGGGCGCTGAATAGTCCGCGGTGATCCACCGGCATTTGATCGATCAAACCGCTGAATCCCCCGACCGCACCTAGAACCATGGGAACAAGAATCAGAGTAATTCCAAATTGAAGAATAAACTGCACAAAATCCGTCAACATGGTGGCCCATAATCCACCAAAAAAGAGATAGATAATGGTGATGATTCCGCAGGCAACAATGACCTGATTAAGCGGCCAGCCGGTGGCGACATGGACAATGATTGCGAGAGAATAGAGCTTGACACCTTCATCGACAAATTTGATTCCAATGCCACTCCAGCCGAAAACCTGCCGGACGGTATTGTTGTAGCGCTGTTCGAGATACTGCACCGGCGTCAGAATATCCATTCGGGACCATCGCGGTGCCCACAGGAATGCTCCCATCATCATGGCGATAAAAATCGGTGGCCCGAAAAATGTCCAGGCACTGATACCACTGCCATAAGCCAGGGTACCCAGCCCAACAAAGGCAAAAGCGCTATAGCCGGAAACATGATGTGAAATGGCGGCAAGCCACCATGGCACTTTTTTCCCTCCGGCAAAGTAATCACTGGTATTTTTTACCATCCGTTTGGCAATATAGCCGATAAGCGCCATGAGCACAGCATAAACCCCAACCACGGTATAATCGACCGATGTCAACATTCGGGACTCCTTTCCTTGGCAAAATGCATTGAGCAGAACTCATCCATTGCGTTTATAATCACCATACATCCTGAAAGCATCGATACAATGCTGATAGTTATCCTCACTTAAACCGATTGATTCATAGGCTTCTACATAACCAATAAATCCTCCGTTGTGGCAGCCGAGATTATTGATCAGCCGTTTTGCCTCTGCACAGATATCGGACCGGTCTCCATGAATCGATGTGGTCTGATAGCTCACCGGACAAACAAAGCAGGTGGCACCGCCGAATTTCTCACCCAGTTGCTCGATATCGTATAAATTGGGCTGGCTGATATTGAGCATATCAACACCGATATCGATCAAATCTGCAATAATATCATAAACCATACCACAAGAGTGAAAATAAACCTGTAATCCCTGTTCATGAGCTATTCTGAATTGCCGTTCGTAACGGGGTCTAAAAAACTCGCGCCATTTTTGCGGCGAGATGAGCAGGTTGTTCTGGTCACCCCAGTCATCATAAAAGGCAACCGCATCAAAGCCCTGTGGTTTTAGCTGCCGGATAATATCGATTTCGAATTCAAAAACCGCATCGGCAAGCCTGCTGAGTTGTGCGGGCGCGATGTAGAGGTCCTCCAGCGTCTCGGCAAATCCCCGTAAAAAAGTCATAATTGTAAATCCGGTAAGAACCAGGCTGGCAATATAGTACCGGTCGCCGAAACGATTCATCGTCTCATTGACTTGGCGAAAACGGGTCTGATCCCCAGGATCCGGAAAATCGAAATGTACGAAATCCCGCCAGGATCGTATCAGAGGAGCATGACTTTGTCCCATGGTATCGTCACGGCGTTCCCATGTAAATCCCCATTCAGATTGATTTTCGCCGGGCCCCGTAAAGTGCCGTACCACATCGATAAGAATAATATCGGACGCTTCCCGGTTGCGGTTGAAGAACAAGAGAGGAACACGGTCCGGCCCCTGTCGCCCAATAGCTCGTTTTACACGCTCTTTTTTGGTCATAACGCTTATTAAAAAAAGCTGTTAAATTAAATTCAGCCTGGCCACTAAACCATTCTTCGCATCAAGTGGGTAATATATAATATTCATCAGAGAGATACAAATAAAAGTATCACTTTTTACAAAAATCACGTAAATCCAGCGGGCCACCACATACAGAAATCACCAGCCATAAAGCAAAATTTTTAATTCTGTTGTATCTTTTGCATTTTTATTTAAATTATGCATGAACAAATAACTGTAACCACACCAGCAAATCGGGAAAACCTTATGCACACAATCGATCTTGGCATTATTGCGGGATATATTCTTCTGGTAATTGTCTTTGGTATTTTACTCTCTCGTCGCGCTTCACAAAATATGGACAGTTATTTCCTCGGCGGCAAATCAGTACCCTGGTATCTACTCGGTTTATCAAACGCTTCATCCATGTTCGATATCAGCGGTACCATGTGGCTGGTTTATATGCTATTCGTCTACGGTCTCAAAGGCGCATGGATGCCCTGGATGTGGCCGACGTTTAACCAGATTTTCTTTATGGTCTATCTCTCTATCTGGGTAAGGCGATCAAATGTCCTCACCGGCGGAGAATGGATCACCACACGCTTTGGAAAAGGCAAGGGCAGCGAGCTATCGAGGCTAAGCGTTACGGTTTTCGCTCTGGTGAGCATAATCGGATTGCTGACCTATACATTTCAGGGAATCGGCAAATTCGCTACCATTTTTTTCCCATGGCAGCTCTCTGCCAATACCTATGCAGTCATCTTTATGGGAATCACCACTGTATACGTCTTGCTTGGCGGTATGTACAGTGTTGTGTTAACGGATCTGATCCAATTCATCCTGCTCACCATAACATCCATTGTCATTGGCGTGATCGCGTTATCACAGGTCACCCCTGATGCCTTGAAAGCAGCGGTTCCTCAGGGCTGGCTCGATATTTCATTCGGATGGCATCTCAATCTCGACTGGTCCAATACCATTGCAGCTGTAAATCAGCAAATCGAGTCAGACGGCTATACTCTTTTCTTTTTCTTCTTTGGCATGATTGTTTTTAAAGGTATTCTCAACAGCATGGCCGGGCCTGTGCCGACCTATGATATGCAGCGAATGCTGGCAGCCAAAACACCAAAAGAGGCAGCACTGATGAACGGTATCGTTTCGGTGGCCCTGGTGCCGCGATGGGTCATGGTACCGGCAGTGGCGGTTTTGGCTGTGGTCTTCTTCAGTCCGCAACTCAACAGCATGGGCGGCAATATCGATTTTGAACTGGTACTGCCCTGGGTGATCAATACGTTCATACCCGTCGGTGTAACCGGTTTACTGCTCGCCGGATTGCTGGCGGCGTTCATGTCAACATTCGATTCAACCGTCAATTGTGGCGCTGCCTATATTGTCAACGATCTTTATAAAAAATATATCAATCCAAATGCAGGCCAAAAAACATATATCTGGGTCAGCTATGCGGCGTCGGTTTTTCTGGTTTTGGTGGGTATTCTTTTCGGTTATCTTCCCAACAGCATCAATTCGATTACCGAATGGATTGTATTCGGTCTGGCCGGCGGCTATACCGCCCCCAATATTCTGCGATGGCACTGGTGGCGGTTCAACGGCTATGGATATTTCTGGGGTATGATGAGCGGTGTCGTGTTTGGCATCAGTTTTGGACTGCTGTTTCCGGATATCTCTTCGGTTAACAGCTTTCCCTTCATTCTTCTGGTCTCGGCCATCACGTCGGTTGCAGCCAGCCTGATGACAAAAGCCGATGATGAAAAGACCCTGGCTTCCTTTTACCGCCAGGTGCGGCCGTGGGGATTCTGGCAACCCATTTATGAAAAAGTCAAAAAAGAACATCCGGAATTTATCAAAAACACCCATGCAGGGCGCGATATGACCAACGTAATGGTCGGTGTGGTGTGGCAAACAAGCCTGCGTCTGATTCCGGTATTTCTGATCGTTTTTCGCCTGACGTCGATGTGGATTGCGCTTGCTCTCGTGCTGGTAACCACGGTAATTTTGAAAAAAAACTGGTACGACAAGCTGGAAGAAGATTAAATCAGCATAGCAATATTTTTTACAGCAGTGCCGACAACATTATCAGTACATTCGAATGCGAATGTTCCGGATCAGGAAAAACCGCTCTCCGGAGCCAACCAGCAGGGTCTGGCCGGGAATAGATGGAACGCACGGTATTCCGGGCTTGTTTTCACAAAAACGGGTCAATCAACCTCTCTGCTGCAGGCATCGCTACGGAGACCGGGGCTATCCTTATTATTCATCCTTGTCGACCCGGGGCAGATAGCGGTACCAGGTAAAATAAAGCAATAACGCAGCAATCAGGGCAGCGCCAAACCAAAACAATGCCTGGTCGTACCAATGACCGACCAGATACATGGGAAAGAGATAAAAGCCGCTGATGGCGATCGATGCGATAACAACATTTAAAAGCGCACGGCCTGCGCTTTCGCTTTTACGGTGCCGTTCTTCGCTGCTGAGAGAAGCTTTTCGGCGAACGGGGCCCCACCAGCCAAACGGACGCACCCGGGTGTAAAACTCGATGAGCAACGCGTCATCCACTCTTTTCGTGTTCAGCGTACCGACAATGCTCAAAAGTGTAGAACCGGCGCAAATCAGGGGGAAAGAATAATAGATCGGCATATCGGGAAAAAAGAGTACCACGAGTGAAAGCAAAATGCCGCCAAACAATCCCCAGGTATATCCCCAGCCATTAAAGCGCCACCAATACCAGCGCAACACATTGGGCACAATAACGCCGGCACCCAGGGCCATCATGATCCAGTTCCAGATATCGGCAATGGAACGGGCCTGAAAGCCGATAGCAATACCGACTAAAACCACAGAGAGCGTAGCCAGATAGCTCATGCGTATGGATTTCTGTTCGTTATCATCCTTGCGCAGATAAGGCTCCCAGATATCGCGTATTAGAAAAGAGGCGCCGCAGTTCACCGTGGAGCTAAAAGTGGACATAAAGGCGGCGAGCAGGCCGGCAATCACCAATCCGCGCAGGCCCGCCGGCAAAAAATCGCGCAAGACCAGGGGCATGACCTGTTCGGCATCTTCAACACCACCGATACCGGTAAAGGCCAGTAACACAATTGCCATTACCATCCCCCAACGCACAATGAGGAATACACTCCAGGCGGCGCCGACTTTGGCGGCATCGCGGGCATGCCGGGCTGCCAAAAAACGTTGAAAGTCATACATCTGTGCAGGACCGCCGGCGTTGAGCAATAATCCCTTGAGCACCCAGACAATCACCAGCGCTCCGAACATTTCAAACTGAGCATTGTTTCCGGCAGCGAGCCGGGAAAGTTTCCATGATGGTTTAAGACTGGTCCAGCTTTCAGGAAGGTCTGAAAGCATCTCCGGTGTCACCGATGACCAGGCAATCCAGGCGATAATCAGACCGCTGACAGTGAGAATAAGAGTTTGAATGACATCAGTAAACACGACACTATACAACCCACCCAGCAGAACATATAGCGTGGTAATGGAAATGACCATAACCGCCAAAATCTGTGGTTCATAAAGGGTAAAAAGCTGCTGTAAAAAGGGAGAGGATACATAATCTGCCAGCCTCTCCAGAGGAATATAAACGGCTGCAAACTTGCCGATGCCCTGAAAGGCATAGCCGATAAAACTGGTCAGGGTGATAATGGCCATCACGGCATAAGCGGTACGGGCGAGTTTACCGTCAGTGTTCGTACCGAAACGAGTCTTCATCCATTCCGCTGCAGTCATCACCCTGGAACGCCTCACCCATTTCCCCATATAGCTCATAAAGAAAGCGCCCATCAAAAACCCCCACATCCAGTGATGCCACATGGATTTAAACCCCAGAAGAAAAAGAATGGAAACGATCCACATCGTTCCGGTAATATCGAAATTGGAAACCGACCCGGACATTGACAGAGCAGCCCAGTGTAGATTTTTACCACCAAGGAAATAGGCCTCGAGATTTCTGGCTGCATACTTTTTATACCACAAACCGAGACCAATAACCAAAATAAAATAAAGAATAATCACAACAGTATCTATGAATTGCATACCGCGATCCTTTGCTGCTGACGGTTCACTCTCTTACCGCATCGAACATGGCGACGATGTTTTGCGGCGGCACGTTTGCAACGATATTATGGACTTGCTGAAAGACGAATCCACCGCCGGGATGCAAAATGCGTACCTGTTTTTTTACATGCTCTGCAATCTCTTCCGGTGTCCCCATCGGCAGGATTGCATGCGTATCACATCCTCCACCCCAGAACGTAATATCCTGACCGAATTCAGCTTTGAGCCCGGCTGCATCCATACCGGTGCAGCTGATCTGAACCGGGTTGATAGCGTCCAAACCGGCATCGATCAAATCGGGAAGCAAGTCCCGAACACCGCCACAACAATGCAACATTACCTTGATATCAGCGCGTTTTTTGCAGTGCTGCCACATGAGTTGGTGGCGGGGCTTGAAGAATTCGCGATACATGGCAGGAGATATTTGCGGACCATTTTGCATGCCGAGGTCGTCTCCAAACAGGATAATATCGGTATGATCTCCGACAAGATCGAGAAAATGATCGAGATGGGTCATATGATAGTGCACCAGCTCATCGAGAAAAGCATGTGCCCGTTTTGGTTCAGCGGCCAGCAGCATAAAAAACTGATCGTTGCGAAAAAGAAACTGACCGGTTTCGAGCAAATTGCCGCCGAAAAGTCCGATGATGGCGGCATCGCTCTTTTGTCTCAATGCAGCCGCACCCGCTTTCATTCGCTCATCGCTGACCGGACCGGGCGGAGCGCTGACGGCTCCCCACATGCATTCCTGCAGAGCCTCCTTCAACGGCAAGGAGGTATCGCTGTCCAGATATGGATAAAAGGTTTGTTCAAAGTATAGAGCGCCATCAGGCATATGGCCGATAATGCGTCCGCTTTTAGATCGCAAAATCCAGCGGTTAGGTTCGCGTTGCGGTACAGACCAGGCCGGCACCAGACAGGGCGTATTGTCCGGCAATCGCCACTCAACCCAATCATTATCCTCCAGTGCAAACCCTCTGCCCAGCTCGGTCGTGTCGACGCCGAATCGATCCAGAACATCCTGATCAATTATGGCGAGCTGCTGAACCAGGTCATAGACCTTTGGCAGCTTTGGCGGCAATTCAAGGTACTGGCGTAATTTGCTATAAGCAAGTGCGGCGATACCGGATGAACGGTGTCCGCCAAAATCGACAGGAACTCTGTCAGGTTCACGATGATTCAGAGCAGCGAGAATTCTTTGTCGACCAGTCATATATACCTCAAATCGGTTCAATTGTTTTAGCTTGTTATTGTCAACTCTATATTTACGTTTTTCTGCGTAAAAAATCAACCCTTTATATAATAAACAGTCCGATTATCGTTTCCGGTCAAAAAAATATTA